>JAJWOJ010000388.1:0-784 GCA_021635425.1 Clostridiales bacterium
ATTTCCGAAGTGTTATTGAATCTTTATCTTGAAAAATTTAAGTCTGCTGGTAGAAACATTAAATTATTCAGAAAGATAATCGCACTAATGGATCCGCTGATAATGCCGGGGTCTTTAAAAAATATAATCAAAACCTCGATAGCATTCAGCAATCCTGGCGAACCGTTTGATTATTTAAGGCGGCTGTATTTCACTATCTGTAATACGTCAACGTTTGATTTGAAAGTTTTACAAGAACAAGGCTTTACATTAAGGGAAATTGAAATTCTCACCGGCGTTTCAAAAAGTCAAGCCGGCAGAGAATTAAAAGGGGAAAATAATGAGTAACAAAATTTTACAATTAAAAGGAAGTTTTCAAACAGATGGAAACCATACAAAGCCGGCAGCGCCTAATATTCCCGAAAAAGGATTGCCGGTTGATGTGGATCATCTGCGTGATTTAAAACAACAACTGGAAGAAATTTTAAAATATTGGCAAGCCGAAACGTTAATCGGAGGCGCGCTTGTAAGTGTCTACTATAATAAAATTGTAGCAAAAAGCAATCGGCTGAAAGGTCTTCTGGCGAAAGGAAACATAAAACCGAACGACAGCGTCCGTGGGGCCAAATTTGATGTTTCCGGGAAACAGCATATCTTTACACATTTTGTTTCCTTGGATATTTTAAGCGAATCCATTCGCAGATTAAACGCATGTATAAAAATTCTTGAAAAGGATTTTAACGGTAGCATTTCTCATGCCGATATGAAGCCGTTAAATGCCCAAAACACAAACTATTCATTACCT
>JAJWOJ010000388.1:794-2297 GCA_021635425.1 Clostridiales bacterium
ATATCGAAAAAACAAATGAAAATACAATTGTTACTCTATATAAAACAAATGTAAAAACCACCGAACTACTAAATAAATTAGGCATAACGTCTATTGATGCCGCTTTACTTGATGAAACAACTGTTCGTCTTACCCCCGATGAACTTGATTTATTAAGAGATAAGGCTCCATACCTTATAGCTATGGAAACTGTTGATATAAGAAAACTATCGTTGACGGATATCAGTAGTGCAGCGGATAAAATTTTAACCATTCCAGATCCGACGACAGAACCAGTGGTCGGCGTAATAGATACACTTTTCGATGACGGTGTTTACTTTAAAAATTGGGTAGAATTTAAGAATATGCTCGATCCCGAGCTTGGCATTGATCCGAGTGATTATAAACACGGCACCTTTGTTACTTCAATAATTGTTGACGGTCCCGCCTTTAATCCGAATCTTGAAGACAACTGCGGAAATTTTCGTGTCAAGCATTTTGGAGTGGCGAAAAGCGGCTATTTTAGTTCATTTACGGTATTGAAAGCAATACGACAGATTGTTTCGCAAAACAGAGAAATTAAAGTCTGGAATTTATCTTTAGGCTCTGTTTTGGAAATTAACAATAATTTTATTTCGCCGGAAGGTGCGGAACTTGACAAAATTCAAAGCGAATATGACGTCATTTTTATTGTTGCCGGAACTAATAGACCGGAAAGTCGAAAGTTTGGTATGAAAATCGGCGCGCCTGCAGATTCATTAAATTCCCTTGTTGTCAATTCGGTCGATTTTAATGATAAACCTGCTTCGTATACAAGAGTCGGCCCCGTCCTATCCTTTTTCAATAAGCCCGACGTAAGTTATTATGGTGGCGACGGAAAACAAAAAATCAGAGTTTGTTCGTCATTAGGTGAATATTTTGTAACGGGAACGTCTTTTGCGGCTCCGTGGATAACAAGAAAAATGGCTTTCCTTATATGCAAATTAGGGTTGAGCCGCGAAGTTGCAAAGGCATTAATTATCGATTCCGCCGCAAAATGGAATAGGCAGGATAATGTTTCGTATTCGATGGGATACGGCATTGTTGCCAAAGATATCAGAGACATTGTTGAATCACCCGCAGATGAAATTCGATTTATATTGACAGGCGTCTCTGAAGCCTATGAAACGTATGCTTATAACATTCCTGTTCCTTATTACGATAATAAATACCCCTTCTTTGCACGAGCAACTTTATGTTACTTTCCGACCTGTTCGAGAATACAAGGTGTTGATTACACAAATACGGAAATGGATATACATTTCGGGCGGTTAAAAGAAGACGGCAAAGGTAAAACGCATATTTTATCTCTTGATAAAAATGCGCAGGGAGATGAAGGAAATATCGCCATCACCGAAGAAAGCGCAAGAAGTTTCTATCGTAAATGGGATAATATAAAACATATCGCAGATACCATCAAGAAAGGTTCTCGACCCAAGAGTAAGTTTAATGCGGACAACTGGGGATTGAGTATAAAAACAAAAG
>JAJWOJ010000389.1 GCA_021635425.1 Clostridiales bacterium
AGCAAATAAGCGCGACAAATCACTTTTTTTCCGAAAGAAATTCGTCTATGGCGTTTGCCGCTCGTTTTCCGGCACCCATGGCAAGAATAACCGTAGCGGCGCCCGTTACGGCGTCACCGCCCGCGAAAACTCCGTCTTTCGTCGTTTTTCCGTTTTCATCCGCAACAAGACAACCTCGTTTATCGATACCGAGACCTTTTGTCGCGGTTGAAATCATCGGGTTGGGAGAAGTTCCGAGAGCCATTATAACGCAATCGGCTTTTATATCGTATTCCGATCCTTCAACTTCGTAAGGTTTTCTTCTTCCGCTTTTATCGGGTTCGCCGAGTTCCATCCTTATAACTTTGATACCCGTAACCGCGTCGTTCTCGTCGGTTAATATTTCTACGGGATTTGTCAGAAGCTCAAACTTCACCCCTTCTTCTTTTGCATGATGCACTTCTTCTTTTCTTGCGGGAAGTTCTTCTTCTCCACGTCTGTATACAACCGTAACGTCGCTCCCCAAACGAAGAGCCGTTCTTGCGGCGTCCATAGCTACGTTTCCACCGCCCACGACTACCGTATTTTTTGCATTAAATACGGGGGTATCGTGCATTCCGTCATAAGCCCTCATAAGGTTGTTTCTTGTTAAAAATTCGTTTGCCGAAAAAACGCCCTTAGCCGTTTCGCCCTTTATCCCCATAAACTTCGGAAGCCCCGCCCCCGAACCTATATACACCGCGGAGAATCCTTCGTTATTCATAAGCTCGTCGATTGTGACGGACTTACCTATAATAACGTTTTTTTCAAAATGAACGCCTATGCTTTTCAATTTATCGATTTCAGGTCTGACGACTTGTTCTTTCGGTAAACGGAATTCGGGTATCCCGTAAGTCAGAACTCCGCCGAACTCGTGCAACGCTTCGAAAATCGTTACTTCGTAACCTTTTTTCGCAAGCTCGCCCGCGCACGTAAGCCCGGACGGACCCGAACCTATCACGACGACTTTTTTTCCGTTTCCTTCGGCTGCAACAAGATTGTTGAAACCTTTTTCGGCAGCTTTATCCGCAACAAATCTTTCAAGCTTGCCGATAGATACGGCATCGCCTTTTATGCCGCGAACGCATTTTCCTTCGCACTGACTTTCCTGCGGGCAAACTCTTCCGCAAACGGCGGGAAGCGCGGAACTTTCCGAAATAATTTCATATGCTTTTTTAAAGTCCGAATTTTTAACTTCCGCAATAAAAGCGGGAATATTTATCCCGACGGGGCAACCCGAAACACACAAAGCGTTTTTACAATGCAAACATCTTTCGGCTTCCCTTACGGCTTCGTCTTCGTTATACCCGAGGCAAACCTCTTTAAAATTCTTTGCGCGTTCCTTTGCGGGTTGTTCTCTTACGGGAACTTTTTTTGTCATATCCATCAGTTTTCACCTCCGCAGAAACCGCAACCGCCGTGATGGGAGCCGCCTTCCTTTTCTTTAAGAAAAGCTCTGCCCTCTTCGGTTTTGTATAAAGTCATTCTTTTCATGCACTCGTCGAAATCAACTTTATGCCCGTCGAACTCCGGTCCGTCGACGCACGCGAATTTCACTTCGTTTCCGACGGTAAGCCTGCATGCGCCGCACATCCCCGTACCGTCCACCATAACGGGATTCATGCTGACGATTTGTTCTATTCCGAGTTTTTCGGTAAGCTTAGAAACGAATTTCATCATAATGACGGGGCCTATAGCCACGCAGATATCAAACTTCTCGCCGCTTTCCGCAAGCTCCGACAATTTATCCGTAACAAGCCCCTTAAAACCGTAACTTCCGTCGTCTGTGCATACGTACACGTTTTTGGCGTAACGCTTCATTTCGTCTTCTAAAATTACGATATTCTTTGATTTCGCGCCGATTATAACGTCGAATCTATAACCGCGCTCCGAAAGATATTTAACTTGCGGATAGACGGGAGCCGTCCCCACGCCGCCCGCAACGAAAACAATGTTTTTATTTTTTAAAAATTCATCGTCTGCCGTAACGATTTCCGACGGCACGCCCAAAGGTCCGACGATATCTTCCACGCCGTCGTTTTCGTTCAGTCTGCTAAGTTTCAAGGTGGACGCGCCGACTATCTGCACGACAAGCGTCACGGTTCCGTTTCCCCTGTTATAATCGCATATAGTAAGCGGAATTCTCTCGCCTTTTTCGTCCGCTCTCACGATAACGAACTGCCCCGGCAAGCACTTCTCCGCAACCCGCGGCGCATAAATCGTAATCGAAAATATATTTTCGGACAAAACTTCCTTTTGAATAATTTTATACA
>JAJWOJ010000390.1 GCA_021635425.1 Clostridiales bacterium
ACCGCAGGCGTTTGGAGCGTCGTGATGGGCGTATTCTTCGGTATTGCGGCAAAGAACGAGGACAAAGAAAAAGCGAGAAAGATGATTAAAAATTACGTTATCGGACTTGTTGTAATCGCGGTTATCCTTGTTGCCTGCCCATATCTTGTCAGAGGTATTGCGGCTTTGATTGCGGGGTAAAACGGTGATATTCCGTATCATAGCTGATATTTTCCCCGAAAAAACGAAAAAATTTTGGAAAAACAGCTTGACAAATGCGGGATCGCGTGCTATCGTATTGATACGACGAAACAAAAAACGGAGGTGAACTTATGGACAGGGCAGAAATACTGCGAAAAGCGGAAGCAAACGAGGGCTTGACGGTGAAAGAAATCAAGATTTATCAGAAAACCGTGAAACCTGAAAAGCACGTTTATGGAAAGTACGGGAACTTGGCGAAACAATATCTGATAGACAAAGGGATTGATTGGACGATTGCCAATCTTCCCGAATATCTGCACGGTGTTGACAGACAAGCGGACGAACTTTATGACACGATGTACGAAAAACTCTCGAAACAGGAGCGTTTCAGAAAGACGGGTGATTTTATGGAGAACCTGAAAAGGGAAACTGAAATGCAGCAACTGATCGAAGAAGAAATTTTAAGCGAAATCGTGTACGTCAAATAACGGAGGGTAACTATGAAAGCATTAAGAGTTGCGGGAAAGGTTGTAGGTACGGTCGGAAGATATACGCTTGCAGGCGTTCTTATCGTCGGACATTTTGTGATGAACATAATCGGCGTGTTGATTTGCGCCATCACCTCGCAGGGCTAAGGAGTCAAGTATGGATAAAAAAGAAACAACGCCGAGAAGAACGGCGCGCAGAAACTACGAAGAACGCAATAAAGAAAAACGTAAGCAGGCGAGCGGAAACTTCGGTACGATGATACCGAGAGATCTGTTCGAGGAAATCAACGAGTTTTTGGCGAAATACCATATTACGAAAGTGCAGTTGATTTTCGCAGGATATGAAGCCCTGAAAGAACAGATTAGAAAGGAAACGGAAACCACAACTTAATTGTGTATGCGGAAGGCATAGACACGAACAAAGAATCAATTTTAATTGATGAAGCGTAAGTGACTATGCCTTCTGACAACTAAATAACTTTCTCTGCGCTTCATCGAAAAGGAGGACTTTACGGTAAGCGCGGAAGAAAGACAGAAAAACGAAATGATATATCTTGCGTCGGTCGCTGTCATTCGTCGATTGTATCTGAACAAGATAGTAGATGTGGAAGTACTGAAACGGCTGAACAAGAAAAACGCGGAAACAATGGGGTGTATCCCTGTGGACTTTATACACTATCATTAAGGAGGTATGGCTATGAGTACTGTCGCCAAGGAAGTACAGGTAATCAAAGCGACAAAGACGGGCGAAAAAGCGGAAAAAATCAGAGTGGCGGCGTATTGCAGAGTCAGCACCGACAAAGATGATCAACTCAACTCGTTTTTTGCACAAATGAGATATTACACGGACTTTGTTCGCAGTAACGACAAAATGGTTCTTGTGGACATTTATGCGGACGAGGGCATCACAGGAACGGAGCTTGAAAAGCGTGATGAAATGAAACGCTTGATACGTGACTGCAAGCACAAGAAGATAGACCGTGTGCTTGTAAAAAGCGTAACGAGATTTGCGCGAAATTCACTTGAATGTATCGAAACGATACGAACTATGAAATCCTGCGGTGTAAGCGTTCTTTTTGAAACCGATCGCATTGATACGGAGAAGATGAACTCCGAAATGATGCTTTACATCAAGAGTGCGTTTGCACAGAATGAATCAACCTCGGCATCTCGAAGAATGTCAACTTCTATCCGAATGAGGATGGAGGACGGAACGTATGTTGCGACGAACGCACCCTATGGCTACAAATTGGTGGATAATAATTTGGAAATTGTACCGGAGGAAGCCGAAGTAATTAAGAAGATTTTTGCCTTGTATCTACAAGGATACGGTACGAACGTGATTGCAAAGATAATCCGCGAAAGCGATGGGGAGAAACGTGCGTGGAACAAAGAGGGTATTCGTTATATTTTAATAAATGAAAAGTATATAGGGGATTCCATGTGGCAGAAGTATTATACGCCTCCTGTTTTGCCGTTACGAGATCGCCCGAATCGCGGAGAACTTCCGAAGTATTATTGTGAAGGAACGCAGGAAGCGATTATATCACGAAAAGATTTTGATGCCGTTCAAAAACTGATGAAAGAACGCGAAGAAAAGCACTATAAAAG
>JAJWOJ010000391.1 GCA_021635425.1 Clostridiales bacterium
TGACACAAAAACTTGTAAAAAAAATAAAATTGTGCTAAAATAGCAGAGCGAAAACAATCAAGATAAATTTATAGGAAGTAAAATTCCGTTTAAGGAGCAGTGCAGTTATGAAATACACTTTCGAAAAAGGCGAGAAGAGTACCGTTAAGGTTACCGTAACCCTCACGGCAAAAGAATGGGCTACCATGCAGGATCAGGCTTACGAGAAGACCAAGGGCAAATATCAGATTCCCGGTTTCCGTAAGGGGCATGTTCCCAAGTCCGTTATCGAGCAGACCTACGGTAAGGGCGCGTTTTACGAAGAAGCCGTCAACCTTGCTTTTTCCAAATATTATTATGACGTTCTCGAGAAAGAGCCGACCATCGAGCCTATCGACAGACCTGACGTGGAAATCGACAAGCTCGACGCAAAAGGGCTTACTTTCTCTGCCGTAGTACCCGTTAAACCCGAAGTTAAACTCGGCGAATACAAAGGTATAAAGATAGATAAAGTTGAGTATAATGTTAAGGACGACGACGTCGCAAGCGAAGTAAACAGGCTTTTAGAGCAGCATGCAACCGAAGAAAACGTCGAGGGCAGAGCTGCTAAAAAAGGAGATATTACAGTTATCGATTATAGCGGCGCGATCGACGGAGTGAAGTTTGCGGGCGGCACTGCCGAAAAGCAGAATTTAACGCTCGGCAGCGGAACGTTCATCCCCGGTTTCGAAGAACAGGTCGAAGGCATGAACGTCGGCGAAACCAAGGATATCACCGTTAAGTTCCCCGACGATTACGGCGCGGAAGATTTAAAGGGTAAAGAAGCGGTGTTCACCGTTACCCTTCACGAAATAAAGGAAAAGAAGCTTCCCGAGCTTACCGACGAGTTCGTTAAGGAAAAAACGGGCAACGAAACGGTTGAAGCATACAAGGCAAGCATCAAAGAAAAGCTTGAAAAAGCAAACGCGCAGAGAGCCGAAAGAGAAATCGAAGATAAGCTTATACAGGCGATCACCGATAAGAGCGAAGTCGAAATTCCAGACAGTCTTATCGAAAGAGAAATCGACAACATGGTACAGCAGGCTTCTTACAGACTTATGTATCAGGGTCTTAAATTCGAAGATTATCTTAAATATACCAACCAGACCATGGACGCTTACAGAGCGGGTCTTAAAGATTCCGCCAAGGAACACGTTAAAACTCAGCTCGTTATCGATAAGCTTTTAACCGACGAGAAGATTGCGGCGACGAAAGAAGAAATCGACGCCAAGATTGCGGAGCAGGCTGCTTCCGTCGGCAAGGACGCGGAAGAATACGCTAAAACGGTAAGCGACAAACAGCGCGGTTATATCGAGAACGGTCTTATCATCGACAAACTTTTCAAATTCCTTAAAGAAAACAATACCATCGCGGAAGCCGCGAAGGGACGCCGCAAAACCGCAAAATAAGTCGGTTAGCCACGAGTGATTGTGTTTGAACTCGGTCTTACGGCGTGTTTTCAGACTAATACTTTGTTCCGCAACCGCCATATACGGGTGTATTATGCCGTTTGCGCGCCGCGTCTTAGCCTAAAAACGCGCCGCAATACTTGCAGGCAACCAAAACGTCGCTATTTTCGATGATTTCTGTCGAAGGCGACTTTGTTCGTACTTGCTGTACGGGCGAAGGCGAATTCGGCATAAAGCGCGAAAATATCGGCATTTTGGCGGGGTTCGGATTATTCTTGGCTGGCATAGCAAAGCAGGCTAACCGAGCAAAAGTCGGCTGGTCTGTTTTTTGTTATTCTTGTTTTCGGCAAAATATCATGCATATTGACGGCGTAATTCATCATTTTCCAACGGCAATATCAATCATTTTCCGACAGCGTTTTCCGACATTTTCCGACAGCATGTTACAACACTTTTCGACAGTAAAATCCGACGTTTTTCGACGGCAAAATAAAGCAAATACCGACAGCGAATTTTAACATTTTTCGACAGCGATAAACGCCGTTTTTTAACGGTAGATTATTGTAAATTTCAACGGCGAAATTTAACATTTATCGACAGCCGAACACTGCATTTTTCGACAGCGTTATTTTTTGTTTTTTTGGCGGCTTGACACAACAAAATCCGACAAAGTTTTTCAGATATACCCGCTTGCCGTACGATATACGTAAATATTGTTTATAATTACTTTTCCGTATAAAAAACGGGGATGCGATTTTCGCATCCCCGAAATATGTTTGGATTGAAAAATTATCTATTCGAGAACTGAGGAGCCTTTCTTGCTCTATTCCAGCCGTGCTTCTTTCGTTC
>JAJWOJ010000392.1 GCA_021635425.1 Clostridiales bacterium
TTTTTTTGCAGGTTATTCGGCGTTAAAAGTTCCGCGTATCAATATATGATACGTTTTGTCTTTCTTATTCTACCATAAAATTCTTAAAAAATCAAGCCTGTTTGCCACACCTTTGCGTGAAATTACAAAAAATCAAAAGTTTACTCACAATTCGTTTCTTTTTACTCATTTTCGATATCTTTCCGCACCGTGTATAGAACTCCGCTTATTCTGTTTTGAAACGTTTTGCCGCCACTTTTTCGGGTAATTCTATCACTCTTTTTTTATTTAATTTTGACTTGTCCGTTTCAGCGCATCCGCTTTTTGTTTTTGTTCTCCCTATGGAACATAAACCTTATAGTTTATATTTAGGTGTGTTGTCGGTCAGATTTCGTCGTCGGTTTTGTCGAGTATCACAAGCCCCGATTCTCTTGCTCTTACGGCAAGTTGCGTGCGGGAACGGAAACCCGTCTTGAACAGCATATCCGCAACGTGGTTTTTGACTACGCCCGAAGAAACGCCGAGTTTTTCGGATATCTCCGTATTGCTGTATCCGCCCGTCATCAGGCGCAGGATTTCAAGTTCCTTTTCGGTAAATTCTGTACTCAAAGCAAGTCCCATTCTGACGGGTTGGGGACTATCGGGATAGACGATTTCGCCATTCATAACTCGTTCCATCAGCGACAGAATCGGCTGTTCGTTGACTTCCTTGTACCAAAAGCCTTCAACGCCGATTTGTTTTGCACGCTTTATATAGGAACACTCCGGCATACTCGTAACTATGATAATTTTTGTTTTGGGAAACTTCGCTTTGATTTTTGCCGCCGCTTCGAGTCCGCTTTCGCCGTTTTCCGTTACGACGTCCATCAGTATCAAATCCACGGGCGTGCGCGTGCAGACAATATCCGCAACCGACGCGTTTTCTATCGCTACTTGCAGATAGAATTTGTCCGACGACTCCACAAAATGCGAAAACAATGCTTTCGGCATTTGCTGATCTTCGACAATCATTACAGAGTATTTTCCGTCTTTCATATTGTTTCTCCTTGCGGCAGTTCTATCAAAAGTTCAAATTGCGGGGTGCTGTGAATAACCATCGTGCCGTTTTCCCGTTCTACGAGCAAGCGAAGCCCCGAAAGTCCGCCGCCTTCTATGATTTCGCCTTTCGGCTTTTCGCCGTCGTTGGCGATTTCTATCGTGTATTTGCCGTTTTTGTCCGATACCGTAACCGCCATCGTCTTTCCGTTTGCGTGCGAAACGGTGTTCGTCAGACATTCGTGCATTGCGGCAATCAATATTTTTTCGTTTACCGTATCGGCTTTTGGTTTTTCGCCGCGAAATTCCACGGTTACGCCAACGAGTTTTGCCGCGTCCTTTATCACTTGCAAGTTGTCTTTCTTGGTGCGCGGACGAGTGCTTTTCAATGCGGCGATTTCCGCTTGCCAAAAGCAAATCATTTGCTTTTGTTCGGTTTTGTCAAGCGGTTCGGCAAGTCTGCGTTTTGTTGCAAGCAAGAGTTTGCCCATATCGTCGTGGATACGGATTTTCGCCGCCAAAAGTTCCTTTTCTTTCGTGAGGAGCACAACGTTATCCCCGTATGCGACAAGGCGTTTGTTGACGGCTTTCAGTTCTTCGAGTTTTTGCTCTAACTCTTTGGTAAGACGGCATCTTCCGGCTACGTTTGCCGCAACGATTTCGTAAACTGTTTTACCGTCTATCTCATGCGAGTATCTCTTGAACGATACCACTTTGCCGTCCTCGTATTCTATGATAGGTTTTTCTCCTGTTTGAAGCGGCAGGCAGTTTTCCTCGATTTCGCCTTGCGAGACCTTCCGCCAAAAACTTGCGCCGTCCAAAAGTGCCTTGCCGGTTGCAAGAACGCAAATGCGGTTCATTTCGGTATTGATAAGCCGCACGAGTCCGCTTTGCTCGTAGAAACATATTCCTGCCGGAAGCGAATCCGCGCTCTCTTTTATGGACACGGGCGAAATATGCTTTTTGTTCCAAAGCACCGCGCCGACAAGTCCGTAAACCGCAAGAGCGAGCAACACGACAGCCATAAAGCAATGCAACCATAGCGGCAAAGAAATTATCGTGAGCGACGGCTCGAATACGGATTTCCCGACACGATAGAGATAACTACCGCACATTGTAAGGAATACCGATAGAAACGACAATGCAAACGTTACCGCAGTCAGAACGATATAGCGGCGTTTCTTGCAAAGTCTGACCGCCGCAAACAGTCCGATAATCGCCAAAACGAACGTGAGAATAAACGAAACGACAATCA
>JAJWOJ010000393.1 GCA_021635425.1 Clostridiales bacterium
TGAATACTTGTCGGCAAAACCGTCGTGAGGCGGTGACGCAAAGCCAAGGAACTTTGTTACGAACAACGTTTCGCCGCGCGGGAAACCGCGAGAAGGCGAGTCTGCGTTTGGTTAAAAGAGTACGCCCGGTTGCAATATAGTATCGATAACGATACTGTCTTGCAACCTTTTTTTATTCCCGAAAATCCTTGTTAAGGGTAGGCAAACGGAGAGAAAGGGCGAAAAAGGAACAAACAGGCATTAAGCCGTTTGAAATATGAAGATTTTTTATGGAGGACGTCAGAAATGACACAACAGAAATCCGAAAGGAAGAACAACAGGAAAACAACGGTTATCATAGCTTTATTGCTTGCGTTAATCGCAATTCTGAGCTTTGGGGGATACACTCTTTCAAAGTTCGTAACGAGCGGCGGAAGCACGGGTAAGGCGCAGGTTGCAAAATGGGGTTACACCATGGAAATCGACGGCACCAATCTTTTCGGTAAAAACTATAAGTTTGACCGCGTAGCGAGCAAAGTTACCAAAGACACCGACGGGCTTACCGTAAAAGCAAGCGGCGATTATAACGTAATTGCCCCGGGAACGACAGGCTCCATGACATTTACGATCGAAGGAAAGGCAGAAGTGAAAGCGTTGATTGCGATGGGAATAGATCCGAAAAAGGACGTCACGCTTAAATTGCAGAATGCCGACGGGGAAGAGATTGTGTATAACCCCGTTAAATGGACGCTTAAAAAGAACGGCGTTGACGTAACCGGTGCGATAAACACAACTCTTCATAAAGTTGCCGGAGCGTTTCATGACATGACTAGCAATCCCGTCAGCAGTGTAAAAAAACCCGGTGACGAGTTGAAGACAACAACTTACGAACTTGTCTGGGCGTGGGCGTTTGAAGGGACAGGAACATTTGAAGGTGTAACCGCCGACGAACTCGACACTATCCTCGGTCGTCGCGCAAAGGACGGTAGTTACGCTTCTTACGGCGACTGGACGATTAAAGAAGTATGCACGGAAATCGAGCTTCAGCTCGATATGCAGGTAACGCAGTTTGCCTTGTAATCGGGGCGAAAAGACGGACTTAGCGAACACGAAAAATAAGAACTGAGAAATCGGAAAGAAAATCCGACGGGCAACCCCGAACCCCGAAAAAAAGAACAGCAAACGGAGAAAAAGATGTTAAGAAACGTAAGGACAAAAAAGAGAAACGGCGTAAAATTTGCTTTTGCGCTCGTTATCCTTTCCGCAGCCATTTTTGCCATGGCGTGCGGCGTTTCTTTTGCGAAAAATCTTTCCTCTTCGAGCGGCGGGGACAACGCGCGGGTTTCGGTTCTGATTATGGACGCGCGCGGAAGTTCATCCGATAATCTGATGATCGACTGCGGACAAGGATTTACGAAAGCCTCGTATAACCTTGTCGTTACGAATACAAAAGACGGAAAAACGGCGGAACTGTCGTTTAAATACGACGTGATCGTGACGTTTAACGAGGCTTTGCCCGAAGGCGTTGCGATAAGCGTGGACAAAATAAACGGTACGGTTTCGTCGGACAGAAAAACGGTTACGATTAGCGACGTCGGGCGTTTTACGGCGGGAGAAACTCAAACGCGCGAGCATACTTTGGTTTTTTCGGTAGTTAACGCAAACTTCCTGTTGCGGGATTACGTTTTTAAAAACGTAAACGTTTCGGTGCGTGCCGAGCAGATTTATTAAACAGACGGAGAAAGTGTATGAAAAATTTTATGAATAAAATCCGACATAAAAGTATAATCGTGTTGCTCTCTCTGCTTTCGGCGATTTTCTGCTTGCCGCAACTTTCACCGTGAGCAAGTACGTGATTGAAAAGCGGGCGGGAACTCTCACTTTGAACTTAACGAGCATAGACGTGCTTTTGCGCGGTTTGGAGCTCAGAAAAGCAATGGGTACTTCTGTGACGGAAGTCGTGTTCGGAAAAACGGATGATTGCGAGAGTGAAATCGTCGGAATCAAGCCGATAAACGTCGACGTAAAAAGAAAAGGTAAAATAAAACTGTACGTTAACGGGACGAGGGCGTATATTCTTTCAGACCGGAAAATTTACGCCAATCCGGATTGCTTTCACACGTTTTATGAGCTTACGGAACTGACGTCCGTCGATTTTTCCAACTTCGACGCGGGAATAGTTACGGATATGCGCGGTATGTTTCGCGGTTGCACCAAGTTGACGGAGGTGAAAAACATCTCCTCGTGGGATACCAAAAACGTCGAGGATATGGAGTTCTTGTTTC
>JAJWOJ010000394.1 GCA_021635425.1 Clostridiales bacterium
GTCTTCTTTAGACTTTTCCTCTTCTTTAAGCAAATCAGTAAGCTCCGATTGCAACTGCTTCATTTTTGTATCATAGTCGATGTTTTCATCTCTATTTACAAACTTGATGTATTTGCTCGGAACAAGAGAATATCCTTTTGCCACCACTTCTTCTTTTTTTGCCGAATAACAATATTCATCTATATCTTTATACTCTTCTGTAGCATTTTGAGATTGCCATGCATGATATGTAGCGGCAACTTTCGTCCTATCCTCTTCGGTCAGTTCTATGTATTTCTTCTCATACGGTGAACCCATTTGGCGAAGATCCATAAACAGTATTTCACCGGTTCTATCACGATACGCTTTCGGCTTATTGTTTTGCATAACAACTCTTGCCTTTTTATTTTTATTGATTATCCAAAGCGTAACGCTAATATCTGTCGTATAGAAAAGGTTTCTCGGAAGAATGATAATTGCTTCCACCAAATCGTTTTCAATCAGTTTCTGCCTTATTGCGAGTTCTGTTCCGTCACCCGAAAGTGCGCCGTTCGCAAGAAGGAAGCCTGCCACTCCGTTTTGCGACAAATGCGAAACCATGTGCAAAATCCAACCATAGTTTGCATTACTTGTAGGCGGAACTTCATACCCGTCCCAACGTGAATCATTTATAAGTTCGTTCTCCGCCCTCCAAGATTTTTGATTGAACGGCGGATTCGCCATAATGAAGTCGAATTTTTCGTCTTTGTGTTGGTCATCCGTAAATGTACTTACTGCTTTTTTACCGAGGTTTCCGTTTATTCCGCGAATAGCCAAGTTCATTCGAGCAAGTTTTAACGTAGTATTTGTAGCTTCTTGTCCGAAAACAGCAATCTCACGAGTGTTTCCGTTATGCGCCTGAACGAATTTCATAGACTGAACAAACATACCACCCGAACCACAACACGGATCGTATATTTTCCCTTTGTAGGGTTCGATAAGTTCGGCAATCAAATTAACAATACACTTCGGCGTATAGAATTCGCCCTTACCTTTTCCTTCTTGCAACGCAAAATTAGACAGAAAGTATTCATATACTCTGCCCATTACATCTTGCTCTTTATCAGCTGTTAATTCAATTTTGTTAATTTCATCGAGCAACGAAGCAAGTTTTGCCGTATCAAGACCAAGTCGAGAATAATAATTGTCCGGCAAAGCACCGCGCAATGATTCGTTGTTTTTTTCTATAGTGTAAAGCGCAGTGTCAATCTTCAAAGCAATATCGCTTTGCTTTGACTGCTCCATTATGTATGACCAACGAGACTCAGGCGGCAAATAGAAAACACTTTTCATTGCATAAAACGCAACGTTATCAACAAACGCCTCATGCCCTTCCGCAATAATCTCCTGCCTGCGTTCCTCAAATTTATCACTTGCATATTTTAAGAAAATCAAGCTTAATACAACATGTTTATACTCTGCAGGCTCTACTGCACCGCGAAGTTTATTTGCGGATTCCCACAAAGCCGCTTCCATTGACTTTTCTTGCTTTTGTGCTTTTGCCATTATATCAATTCTCCTTGCGTTCAAGTTTTATTAGCAATTTCATTACAATGCTTGTTATTTCAACAACAAAATCTATCTCAACTTCATTTACAGAATCATTGTGCTTAACATAGCTATTTTGATACTGTGAATAGTACGTCAGCAATGTGGTCATCATATTCCTTAATTCGGCAGAAGTTGTTTTTGCTTTTAAATAAGCCCCCAAATCAGCAGTTTGCTTTTCCAAGCTCTTATCATTATTCAATATCGATTTTAGCAATAATTCAAGAGATAATCTAATGTCGTCCAATAAATTTCTTTCAAAAGTCTTGTTACCGTATTTTATCAAAGCACTCTGATATAATTTATAAGAATCTTCATACGATTCCAGCCAATGCTTCGTTTCGACTATTATCGGAGACTCTTGTATCCCTTCGCCCGCAAATTCCGGATATTTTGTTATTAACTTACTTTTCAACTTTACAACTTCATCTCTATTTTCCTGTGTTTTTTCTTCACACAGAGAAAAAATAATTTTGAATTGCTGTTCTGCCTTAAAGCATCGTAAATTTTCATACAATGCGGTCCTTTTATTGGGAATGTTTTTATATTTCATTTTATCCAAATTTGAAATTGGGACATCTACATCATACTCATATCCGAAATAATTACATTTATCTATAATTTGCTGTGTTGTAAGACCTTTATCTGTATCCCCTAAAATATCCGTAGCATTCCGTAAAAATGTATCGTCTAA
>JAJWOJ010000023.1 GCA_021635425.1 Clostridiales bacterium
GATATATACATATTGCATAAGGTGATTTCATTGATTATTAAAGTTTGCTAAAGCAATTTTTTCGTCCCCCGGTAAAACCGTGGATTTATCATGCTAAAGCACCTTTAATAGGTATTGCACTTAATAGTATAATTCACCGCCATTAAAAAATGTTGAGGTGTTTTTTACACCCCAACATTTAGTTCAGAACTTTTACTTATTGATTATAAGTTTTCATATTCTTCGAGCGTCATAGTGGTTACTCCGCTTAAATCAATATTATCGAGTACGTGATCTCTTCCCGCAACGCCCGTTTCCTGCGCTCTAAAGAATGCGGTAAAAGCTCCGACCAGCTTAATGTTTTCAAGAGTTACATTTCCACAGTTAGGTATTCCGTCATCCGAGCCATAAACGGTCGCACATAAAATAGTGCTTGTCATTTTATTGACTAACGTTATATCTTTTAAAACAATTTTTTCGCTGTCGTATTGGTTAAATATTCTCTTAAACAATACTCCGTTAATACCACCGCCACCGATATCTTCGACTTCGATAGTAATATTCTCTATTGTTCCGGAATGTACTATTCCTACAATTCCGCTTTCAACCGTATTCGCACGATACCCGACGAACTTTATATTTTTCAACACACCGCCGCCGAGACAATTCATCAGCATTCCGCCATAATTGCCGCACGTTCCAAAATTAGCTATTATATGATTAAATCCGTCGAACACTCCATTGAATCCGCCATAGTTGGCGTTTCCGTTGTTAATAACGTGTTTATCCAACGCTTCGGTCCCGTAAACATTTCTGTACTCTACTCCGTTTGCGTCAAGCTTAGACATATCGAGATCGGCGGCAATCTTGTAATAACCTGTCATATAAATGCCGTCGTAAGTCAGATAGTTTTTAAGTTCTAACATGTCGCTTTCGGTTTTGATAATCAAAGACCAAACCGCAACTTTAATAAGGAATCTGCAGTTGTCTTCCGTATGGATTAAGTAGGTTTTTTCGGCAACCACTTTACCGTTTTCGTCATATACGATATGAGCGTCGGCATTGGTAAACGAAATAACGATTTGCGCATTTTCTTCGCCATTAACGCTCTTAATCGTTTTTCCCGCAAGTTCAGGCAATTCGGCAAGATTTAACCCGGTTTTGACATCCGTTTCAACCATAACTTCGTTGAGTTTGCCGTACAAATACTCGTCAAGCGTCATAGTGGTTACTCCGCTTAAATCAATATTATCGAGTACGTGATCTCTTCCCGCAACGCCCGTTTCCTGCGCTCTAAAGAATGCGGTAAAAGCTCCGACCAGCTTAATGTTTTCAAGAGTTACATTTCCACAGTTAGGTATTCCGTCATCCGAGCCATAAACGGTCGCACATAAAATAGTGCTTGTCATTTTATTGACTAACGTTATATCTTTTAAAACAATTTTTTCGCTGTCGTATTGGTTAAATATTCTCTTAAACAATACTCCGTTAATACCACCGCCACCGATATCTTCGACTTCGATAGTAATATTCTCTATTGTTCCGGAATGTACTATTCCTACAATTCCGCTTTCAACCGTATTCGCACGATACCCGACGAACTTTATATTTTTCAACACACCGCCGCCGAGACAATTCATCAGCATTCCGCCATAATTGCCGCACGTTCCAAAATTAGCTATTATATGATTAAATCCGTCGAACACTCCATTGAATCCGCCATAGTTGGCGTTTCCGTTGTTAATAACGTGTTTATCCAACGCTTCGGTCCCGTAAACATTTCTGTACTCTACTCCGTTTGCGTCAAGCTTAGACATATCGAGATCGGCGGCAATCTTGTAATAACCTGTCATATAAATGCCGTCGTAAGTCAGATAGTTTTTAAGTTCTAACATGTCGCTTTCGGTTTTGATAATCAAAGACCAAACCGCAACTTTAACGCCAAACAAACTGCCGTCGTCTGTTTCGATTACGTATGTCAACTGAGTTTTTACCGATCCGTTCTCACCGTATTCGATGCGTACATCTTTTTCGGTGAAAGAGATATGGGTATCTGCGCCTTTAACCGCGTTAACGCTTTTAATCGTTTTGCCTGCAAGTTCAGGCAATTCGGCAAAATTCAAACCGCGTTTAACGTCCGCGTCTACCGTTACTGTCATAAACGTTGCACTGCAATCTTCTCTTTGACAATGAACGTCGCCGTCGATAAAAATGTGTCCTTTTGCGGCTACGGTGAAAACAATATCCTCTGCGCCGTCTTTAACCATTACTATAGTTCCGTCTTCCGTACAAGAAGCCTCTACGCATCTTTCGGAATCTCTTTCATATCCCGCTTTTTCCGCTTGAGCCACTTTGTAATCGAGTTCCGTTTCGTAAATCGTAACGCCGACTCTTTCGGTTATAAGATCCCACTCGTATGCGATATTTCCCGCATTTTCATCGGCGCAACTGCCGTATAATCTATCCGAACCGATTACGGAACAATTATCGAATATTCCGTCCCTATTAGTATATCCGTAACCGAAAACGGAAACTTTTGTCTTTTCGGGATTACTTAAATCAAAATCTCTGTTTACTTTAACGGTGCAGTTTTTCAACGTTACCGAACCGACGGGTAATCCGCTTGTAAATACGCCCATAGCAGCATAAGAACTGTCTATTGTCGCTTTCGACGAATCGACTTCGCCGGAAACGTAAACGTTTTCGACAACGGCGGTATTATATACCTGAGAAGTAAGTCCTCCGGAATATGCCGCTTTTACAACGACGTTCTCAAGGCGAAAATCGTGAACGTAAGCGCTTCCTATAATGCTGCCGAAAAATCCTCCGTGCGATTCCGCCACAATCACGCCGGAAACCGTGTGACCTTTTCCGTCGAATTCGCCCTTAAATCCACAATCGTGCGAACTTCCGTAAAACACTTCTCCTTTGTATCCGTCCGGAGCGCAATCGTTAATATACGCAATCGGACGGAATTCTCCGATATACTCTATATCGTTTTTCAGCACCACATAGCCGTCGTAATAGAAACCTTTTCCCAAATCCGAAGCGTCTGCCACGAGTTTTGCAAGGCTTCTCGTTATCGAATTCAAATCGTCTTTATTTTCAACGATTTTGTTTATTACGGTTACGGAAACTTTATAATCGGCTTTTTCCGTAACGATTACTAACGACTTTGCCTTGGATGAACCGACCACGAGATCTTTATCGATCTGCCCGCTCGAATAAACGTTTTTGTTTTCGTAAAGAACCTCTTTGATATTTTCAGTCACAAAATCGTCGATTTCATAACTCGGCAAAACAAAATCGTTCAGAACTTCATACTCGAAAGCCAATTTCGTATCTATTTCGGGTTTTGTTACTTTTACGTTGCAAACCGCGCTCATTCCGCCATATGAAACGCCGACCTTCGTCGTGCCGACTCCGACCACCGTAACAACTCCGTTACTTACCGTTACTACAGATTCGTTTTCGCTATTCCACACAAACTCTGCGTTTTCGACTTTCGTTCCGCCTTTATAAGCCGTGGCGGCAAGCGTTTCACCGGTTTTGTATTCTCCGTAATTCAGCGTCGACAATTCAACGTTTATCTTATCGAGAGAGATAAACTCTCCGTTTATTACCGTAACGACGCAAGTTGCGCTGATTGCCATGTATCTGTAAGTTGCAGAAACGATTATGTTGCAAACGCCTTCCCCTACAGCCGTAATCTCTCCGTCATTGCTTACGCTTGCGATATTTACGTCATCGGAAGCAAACGCAAACTCGATGTCTTCATCCACAACCTTGCCCTTATAAGACACGGAAGGATTAAGAGGGTACGTGTTGCCTTTGTACAAGGTTAACGTTTCGTCTGCGTTGAGAACGGGAATATTTTCAACCGAAACCGTTATTTCAAAAGAGTCCGAATATTCGCCTATTGAAGCGGTAATCTTCGCTTCGCCCGTCTTTAACGCCTCCGCGACGCCGTCGGAGGCGATTTTTACAACATCGGGCTTATCGCTCGACCACAAAACGTCGCCTTCGAGATTTTCGGTTTTTGCCGTGAACTTTACAACATCACCAAGTTCCATTACCGACTGCTTGTTTGTAACGATTATCGAGCCGTTTTCGGCTTCGCTCTCGGAAATTCCCGAAGAACTTTCGGACATACTCTCTGACGAGTCACCTACCGAATCGTTTGATTCCGCTTCGAAACAGCCTGCCGCAAAACACAAAACCGTTACAAGCAAAAGAATCAAAATTCCTAAAAGTTTTTTCTTCATCTTTTTTTTCCAATCCTTATTTTTTATTTATCTTAACGGCAGATAGCCTTAGATACCCCATCTTTCATAAAGCAAATCGATACTACGAGCCTCGCCGTGCTTCGTAATCCCGAGTTTAGTACAATCCGCTTTAAACGCTTTCTTGATTTCAACAAGTTCATCGTCCGTCGCGGCGTTGCCGTCATACAGCTCGATGTCGACATATCTTACAAACATCGATTCAAGCAAAATATTATCGTACAACTTCTCGTATTGCTCGGCGTTTCTGTCCTTTAACGACTCAATCGCTTTATACGCCTCATCAATTTTACCTTTGAGGAACTCAACCACACCAACCGGATATATATTACTTTTAACATATTGATAAAATCTGCTGTCGATAACTTTTGTATCGTGCAACATCATATAGTAACTACGCAAAAAGTCGAACATCGCTCTCATTTCTTCCGAAGCGTCTCCGAAAACATGGTCAAAGTATTTATCTATCAATCCCTGATAGTCAACCTGGCAGTTCCACGCGAGTTTATATGCCAGATACGCTCTGAGATTGTTGAACGCCGAACTCTTTTCGTTATCCCACTGTCCTTGCTCGAGAATATACATAACGCGATATTTCGTCATGAGTTGATAATTTCGTTGCATAGAACTGAAGTTATCGTAAAACATAAAGTAGTTGGAATATTCCGCTTGCGAGTACGTCCACATAAAGACTCTGTCCGACAAAGTGCTCCACGAACGCAGCGCCTTGATGTCTTTCTCGTTACCGGCGGCGTCGAAGGGGATCTGATAATCGGCGTTATGCGGAGCATACTCGATATACAGATTTTCGGAAAATCTTACTTCCGGTGCCGACGGCTCGTATTCGTCGGTTTTCGAATTGTAAACCGTGGGTGCCGCTTCGCTTGCGTGATAAGCCATTCCGAGTATTTTTACGTCCCTGCCGTATTCCTGCTTTGCCCAGGCATTAACGTCATCGGCAAGTCTGTTAAGAAAAATAATGTAATCGGCGGATACGCTGCCGTATTTTTCCTTATGCGCAAGGCAGGTATCGCATTCGCACCACATCGTATTATCCTGATTTATAAACGTGAGTATATTCTTATCGGGCGTCGCCGCAACCTGTTCTTTGGCGTTCTTCAAAGCCAAAGGATAAAATTCGTCCGCATACCTCGAATAGCAAAGTTGAGCGGGGCAACCTTCAAGCGTATACCACGTATTGCTGAACCATTCTCTGTAATTACTCGTATAATACTCGCCGAGTTGCGCTTGCGCTTCGGAATCTTCAAGATACCACGGAACGTAACTGTAAGAGTTATGAACACCGGAAAAACCGAATATTATATCTTCGGTTATGCGCATTGCGTCGGCAAACATCGGATCGTTTCCGAATCTTGCGGTACCGGCAACGTAATTCAGACGATATTCGATATCGGGTATTTCGGTAATGGCAAATTGATAATATTTCAGATTCCTGACGTTTTTTTCGATATAATAATCGTATTCTCCGAAATAATCGAAGTTAAACAACTGCGACATAAGTTCGTATGCGCCGTAAACCATACCGTTTGAACCGCCGGTCAGGAATATAGATTGAGCCGCCGAATCGATCTTAAAACCGCTTGCGGAGTCCTCGTCGTACGATATTCCGTTTTTTTCTGCCAACTTCGTTTTGCCGATCGAAAATGCCTTTATGCCGTCAATATTTTCAGAATCGCTTTTTATCGGCAACAATATTCCCGTCGATTCATAGAAAAACTTCTGAACGACGCTTGCCGCCTTCGATTCTTTATCCGTCGCGTTTTGCGAGATAAGTATCACATATTCGGTCGAACGATCTTTTACGATGTAATCGTCCGTTTCTCTCGCCTCTCCGCCGTGGACGGTATTCAATCTGATAGACGGTTCTTCTTTCGGCGCAGTTGATTCCGAACTTACGCTTTCGTTCTTTTTCCCGCACGAAGAACAACCGAGCATTACTGTAGCCGAAAGGATTATGGCCGTTACACTACTTAAAAACGATGATTTTTTAAACTTATTTTTCATGCCTAACCTACCTTACGTTTACTACATATATTTTTTGAGAGGTATTGCCCCTTTGATCCATTGCGTTGAAAATAATTCTGTACTTACCCTTCATATTGAACGTATACTCGGAATTCGTTTCATAGAAAATTCTTCCATCAGGTCTTTCAACACACACAAAAACCTTGCAATCATCGGAGATATTATCTCTTACCGAAACTGCAAGAGAAATTTTAGTCCCGAGAGAATACGAAGTTTTGAAATTCTCGGCAACCGAAAGTTCGGGAGCCGCCCTGTCGACGACGTCTATAAGGAAATTCGCAGGATCTTTATAACCTTCGACCGTGTAAGAAATTTTATACTGCCCGTATTGGCTGAGGATAAAACTATAAGAGCCGTCGACGTCGACGTTCTGAAGTTTAACGTTATCTCCGCTGTAAACAACGCTGCCGTCGGGCGCATAAATCGTTAAAGATTTTGCGATATACGGCATAATCATATCCGCACAGGTTACGTCTACGACCGACACTTCTTCGTTAATATCGTAATTGGCTTTATACGCGCCGTTCAACACAAGAATAGGCTCCGTTGCGTCATCCCCGAAATCGAGAAGTTGCTGGTTCGCGATTTTTCTTACGACTATTCCGGATTCGCCGCTTACGCCCTCGAATTTTACGGTAAGATAAACCAATCCGCTGTCGAACCCGTTAAACGCAACGCCGTTGACGTCGGTTTTTACGTTAAAGACGTTGATATAATCGAACACAAACTGTTTATCCGTATTGCTGTAAGTTATATTTACGTTCTTTGAAATCGAATCGAACGACGTGCCGTTTATCGCTATTTTCGTGGAGTCGTTTACGCTTACGTAAACGGAATCGGCGTCGCGCTTTTCTATACTTAACTTAACCGCAGTCCCGTTTACGGAATCCGAAAGAAGAAGGTCGAGTCTGTTGAAATTAGCTTTATCCCGAATCATATTGTATTCGAACGAAAAAGCGTTTGCCGGTATCGGATTGATATAAGTCATCGATTTGCCGGACTCGTTCGTCGTATAATCGGCATAGTCGGCATAATTCTTTGCGGTATATCCGCGTTCGATACCCTCATCGACAATAAAGAGTTTGTTTTTCTCTATATAGTCTGACGAACTGCCGCGGAAAACGGAATAGCAAGGTCTTTCGTAAACCACTTCACCGATGCCGAACTTTCCTTTCGCACGGTAAATTATCTTTAACGAATAACCTTCTCCGTCCGAGGGTAACACGGGTTTGTATGTTCCGTCGATTTTCCTTTCGTCATTACCGCCTTCTTTAACGTATATATCGGCCTCTACGGCATTGCCGCCGTTTTTATAGTCGTAAGCGTTTAAAGACGGCAGCAAATGATTATATCCCGCAACAAAATATTTCGGTAAATAAACTCCGTCGATGAACACGGGATTATCTCCCGCCGTAACCGTTAATTTATACGACGCCGAATCTCTTTGACCTGCAAAATCCTCTGCAGTGTAAGTTATATCGTATTCGCCGTTAACCAAAGGTCTGAACGTAAGCGAATCGTCAATGTAATAAACGAGTTCTCCGCACACCGCTTTGATTTCGACGTTCACGCGCCCGGATTGGTTTTCGTAAACATAGTCGGCAACTTTAGTCAACGATCCGGTTGCCGTTTCGGTAATGCGATCGGCGGCGGGCGTTACTTTAAGCGACCGACTTGCCGAAACGCACCGAACGTCTACCGTTCTTTTGGTCTCTTTTCCGAAACCGTCCTTAACCGAGTATTCCACAGTGTAAACACCGGGAATCGTCGGCGTGAATTTCCCGTTTCTTATCCCCGTGATTACGGGAGTTGCGGAATTATATTTGAAATAAACCTTTGCCGAAACATCCGAACAATAGTAATTCAAATTTTTAGCGGTAGCGGTGAAAACCGGATAAGGATTACCCGCAACCGCGTCAGGCAAAGCGCTCTCGTTGTATTCTCCGAAATCGACGTCGATAACAGGAGTATGAGTTTTCTCTATAAGTTCTCTCGATAAATCGTCAGCCGTTTCGCCGAAAATTTCTCTGATAAATATTCCGCCTTTCGCTGTTCTGTAATTTTTCGCAAAAACACTGATATAACATTCGCCCGTAGTAAAGCCCGACCAAAGGTTTTCTCCGAAGAAAATCGGATCGTCAAGGTCGCAAATCATATTCAATCCCGTCATTTCTTTTTGGGGACCGTAAACGATTTTTTCTTTATAATCGAAATAAATATCGAATGTGTCGGTCAGAGCGTTGCCGTTTTTAGCGTCGCTCATCATCGAAACATAAGCGTAGTTACCGTACTTCCCGACCAGATACGAATTTTCTCTTGCGCAATACGCAGAGGGAACCTGATTCGACGCGCCAGCCCTTACGTAGTTGATACCGTCAAGACCGACGTCGTTATCATGGCTTGAGTCGTCTCCGTTATGCTCCAGAATAACGTCGACGTAGTTGGCGGAATCGTATGCGTCGGTAAAGCGCACGACAAGTTGCCAAAAATCGCAATACGTAGGCTCCGTCGCCACTATATTACACGAAAAAACCTTGTCGTTTTTCGTTGCATTCGACAAATCGACTACTCCGTTATATCTGAAAGTCGAGCCTTCCGATAAATCGGAATAAATTCCTGCCGCGGTTGCCTTGTTTCCGTTTTTGTCAACGGAAAACTCCATAGCTTCGCGATATTCGGTAAGATCGGATGCGCTTGACGAAGAATACCTCTTTTCGTATGCAAACAGATCTATTTTTTCTTCAAGGGTTTTTCCGTCCGCATTCAAACTGTAAATAACGGTGTACTTGCCCGGTCGAGAGAAAGAAATATCTTTCGTCGATTTTTTCGTTCCGTCGGGAAATATAACGTAACAATCCGCTTTTTTGCCCGATATGACTCCGTCCGGCAAAGTCAACGATTGCCCGACGACGTATTTTTCTTCAATCTTAAAATCCAATGTTACGTCGCCTACGATTTCCGCAGCGTTAGCAAAAACCGCAACCGAAAACGAAACCATGCAGATCGAGAACAATAAAACGAAAAATCTGAGTAACGTGCTTCTCTTCAATAATCTCATATTTAACCTCCTTAATTTATTCTTTAACGCCCTCGCTTAACGAAATTCCACCCATTAAACGCTTGTGGAATACGATAAAAATAAGCAAAATAGGCATCAGCACCAACATTCCGCCCGCCATTTTCTGAGGCAATTCAAACGTCGTCTTGTCTTTAAATACCCACAAGCCGTACGCGGCTGTCGGGAAGTTTCTCAAGAAAATATACGGAGTTTGCCAGTCATTCCACATTCCGATAAAGTTTATGATATAAACCGTTGAATAGATCGGCAAAGTCAACGGGAAAATTACCCTTAACATTACCTGAAATTCGCTTGCGCCGTCTATCTCCGCCGCCTCCGAAAACGCCATCGGTATTCCTTTGATTGCCGTCGTTACGACGAAGTAATACATTCCGAGAAAGTTCATCTTTGCGATAACCGTCATACCGAAAAAGTTGTTGATAAGCCCGAGACTTTTAAAAATCACTATCTGCGACGGCAAATTGCCCACTATCGGAAGAGTCATCGTTACGAGAACTATAACGTCGAGTATTTTTAAAAAGGCAAAGTCGTATCTTGAACGGGCGTATGCGACGACGTATATCGTCGTTGTGCCGACGAAAGCGGAAACGACCGAATACAGCAACGAATTGAGCATCATTTCGTCGAGATATGCCGGCAATCTTTCAAACTCCGTCATATCGACGTATAGCGTCGAAAAAGCGTTGATGTAATTCTTGAAATAAGGCTCCTTGGGAAAGCCTAACGGTTTTTCCTTCAAAACGATCATATCCTCGTTTAAGGAAGCCGTTATTCCCCAAAAGAACGGAATCAACATAAGGATGATATAAATCAACAAAAAGGCGAAAATAAGGATTTGCGCTACTGTTATTCCGCTACGGATTTTCTTACTTTTTGCCATTTCTCACACCTCCATCGGATCTACTTTATTAAGCAGATATCTTGCCAGAAGCGTCATAGGCACGGCAACACACGTAGCGATTATGCCCATAGCCGACAATCTCGGATATTTATCCGGACCGACAAGTATGGTCTCTTTAAATATATAGTACCCGACCGTCTGTATATCCGTCGGAGCGGTCATCCCGTAAAACTCAAACAGTCCGAACTGGTCGGTAAGTATACCGGTAAATCCAACGACGAACAAAGTTTTGAGCGTGGGGAAAATCATCGGCAACGTAATATACCAGAACTCCTGAATATAATTTACTCCGTCGAGATGCGCCGATTCTACGATAGACGCGGATATGGACGACATTGCGTTCGTATACAACAACAATCCGACGCCGAATCCCGTTAAAAAACCGTACGCGTAAATAGTCCAGAACCTGAGTCCGGGATCTTTGAATAAACTCATCTCGAGATTAACGCTGAAAAAACGTTGCAGAATGACAGGCAATGCCGTATCGACGAAAAATTCGTACAGCATTACCAGAATCATTACCGAAATAATCGACGGAGCAAAAAGAATTACCTTAAACAAACCGCCAACCTTCGCACTCTTATAGACGAAGTAACTTATAATTATACTGAGCGGCAGTTTCAGAACCAAACCGAGCCCCCAGACCGCAAACGAATTCCTTATCAGAATCGGCCAATTTCCGAGATTTACGATTTCGTCTATTACGGTCGCAAAATTCTTAAATCCTATAAAATGCCCCGTTTCGTCCAAAGTACCGTTAAACTCCCAGAAAGCGAGTTTTATAGAATTCAAATTGACGCCGATATAGAAAATTACAAACTGAATTAACGGCAATGTTATCAGAGCAAGACAAAAAATCAATTTTTTTGTCCGTTTCTTCATTCCCGTAGATTTCGGCGACCCGACACTATTTCCCACCTTTATTCTCCTCAATATCTGTCTTTATTGTATTCGTAGATTCCTCTGAACGCAATTTCGGAACTGATATTCTTTTCCTTTATAACTTCCTGAACATTCTCGAACTTCATATTTTTATACTGTGCGTTATTTATGAGCGTATCGAAATAATGCGCGGGCTGCAACGTTAACGCCATATCGAGATAATACTTACTCTGCGATTGAGGATACGCTATTTTAGCGTTGCCAGATTTTACCATATCCCACAACGATTTTCCGAAAGAGGAGAACGAATCGTATTCCTCTGCGGTAAACTCATAATCGAATGCGCGCGGAACACCGGTAATCTGAGTATATTCCTTATTTTTCGCGTCGGTAAAGCAATACTGAACGAACTTCTTGGCAAGTTCCTTTTTCTCGTCGGAAGTTTTGCTCAATACGTATGCGGATAAATAACCGGTATCGAGAACCAATCTCTCTTCGCCGACTTTATCAAGCGAAGCCTTCGGAAGCGAGAAATACTTGAACTGTCTGTTCTCTTTTGCATACTTATCGCCGTAGTGCTTTACCAACGAGTCGAAGTTAGCCTCTTCCTGCCACCACGTTCCGTCAATAAGGAACGCCGCTTTATCGTTGCCTTCCTTTATCGAAAGCATGAAATCTCTTTGCGCATCGAACTGGCTGGAATTCTTATTCCAATCGGGATGTAACCATCCGCCGCCGTCGGCTTCGACCATATTTTCAAAGAATTTAAGAGCATGATACCTTCCGGCGCTTTTTGTGATTTCGGCATTCTGAAGTTTTTCTTCGCGCGTGGAGGCTTGTGGATTCATCTCCACCTCGGGAAGTTTCGTCACGTTCCCCTCATCGTCTACCGATATTAAGTTTTTAGCCGTGCCGTTAAAGGTAAAGTTGAGCATCGTCTGTTCGTAACCTTCGTAATCGGCAAACAATTGATCCAAGAACCAGTTGACGTATCCGTCGCCCTCGCCCATCATAATGAACGGATAAACGGACTTGTACGTTTTCATATAAGCGCAAAGATTGAAAAATTCCGCATACGTTCTCGGCTGACCGTCGTCATATGTTCCGTATATTCCGTCCGGTCCCATGGAAAGCGTATAGGTTTTACCTTTTTCGTCAGCATTGGTAACGCGGTATTTTTTATCGCCTTCCGTATTAACCGTATAATATTCGCCGTCGGCATTCTTTGCGGTAATATTGCCGATCGTGTATCCCGCGTCCGGCTTAATGCGCGCGGCTTGCGAAGCATTCGCCGCTTCATCGTATTCCTTGGTGAGGAACAGACCGTTGTTAAAGAAAAATTCCTCGTCGTAAATCAATCCGCAAAAAGAACTTCCGAGCGGTACCGCATAATACTTTTTATCCGTCGTGCCTACGCCGTAATAATCCTTTAAATCTTCGTCCATCGCGCTAAGCACTGAATGATTCTGAAGAACGTTACCGTTTGCGTCCTTAACGGGAGACTCGGTTAAAACGTCGGTTAAATCGACCAAGTAATTTTTATTGACAAAATTGTAATAATTCAGGTTCTGCTCGGTAAAGAATATATCGTTCGTCATCAATTCATAGGAATCGTAAATATTCTGTCCCGTTTCACGCGTGCCTCGAAGTTCGATCTTAACGCCGGTTTTATCGCCGACCGTATAATCTTTATACATGGTTTCGAATTCGCGCGCCGCCTTTTCGAGCCATACGGAACCGTATCCGCCGTCGAAGAACATAACGCTGAGATTAACAACGCCGTCGTTCTTCTGATTTTCTTTCGCACAACCGAAAACGCAAAGTCCCGTGGCTGCGGCAAGTACTAATGAAAGTGCTTTTTTGAGTGTCTTTTTCATCTTGTTTCTCCTCTATAATTTTTATCTTCCTGCTAAGAAAATTTTTTATTTCCCTATTAAGAGATTTGTTTTGCTTACTGCGTAAGCAAAACAAAGAGTGCTCTCTGTTTCAAAGTCCGCCTTTATAGTTTACTTTTGTGTGTTTGCGCCGTGGCTTTCGCATTCCGCCTTTATCGTCGCGAAATCTTCTTTAAGATAAGGACTTTTCGACGGGAGCGAAAATTCGTGCTCGGCGATTTTAAGCAAGATGTCGTAATTTATTTTACGAGGTTCGCCGTACAAACGCATAAAATTATTATATACGATATTGTTATAAGCAT
>JAJWOJ010000395.1 GCA_021635425.1 Clostridiales bacterium
TGTAAGGTTTTTGATTTCCTTTGCAGTAAGCCGGTCGCCGTAGTTATCTTTGAGCTACTGGCGGATAAGAACGACGATTCCGCAAAGGTTAGGAGTCGCCATGGACGTACCGGAAAGCTTATCGTAACGATATTCGTCGCCGTCTCTGCCCGGAACAGCGGACTTGATGTTTCCGCCGTGAGCGGTGATTTCGGGCTTAATTCCGAGAGAGGGTGTAGGACCCCAGCTCGAGAAGTCCGACATAAACGGACCGGCAAGGTATTCGGAATTTATATAAATAGTCGCTTCGCCGCCGTGAGCGCGAGCCTCTTTAACGAGCATCTTACCGTCGTCCTTGGAAACGGATATGGTAGGAATATGCGCATTGCTGCCCATTGACATCGCAATGTCGCCGTCTATATTATTGTATATTATACACGCAACCGCGCCGTATTCTCTCGCAACGCGCGCTTTTTCTTCGAAACTGTTCGTTCCTCTTTCGACAAGAACTATCTTGCCCTTAAGAATTTCCTTTTTAGTCTCTTCGTTCAGGACGGCGCCGGGGTGCTTGTTGAGATAATCCATTTCGAAATCGCTATAACTTTCGGCTGCGCCTACGCCCGAAATTTCGACAAGCTGGAACTCGTTGTCCTGTCCTTCCTTTATAGCGTATTCCTTATCGTCTTTAAGATACTCGACAAGTTCTTCGTAGAATTTATTCTGCTCTACTTTCTGAACGTCGCTCGATTCGCCGTAGAAGAACATCTTGTTTTCAGACGTCTTGATGTAACGCGAAAGCTCGCCGCTTATCGACGCGACGGACAAAGCCGCAGCGTAAGTGGACGGAGCGCCGACCGTTCCCGAATCGGGGTTGGATGTGAAGTTGGTATTTCCCTGTTCGCCGCCGAAGCCCGCGCTATAACTGTTGCTTGCCGCGGTTATAAGGCTGATTCCGCTGTCGTTTATCGCGTCGTACACCTTAGCTACGTTCGGCTTATCGGGGTCGTTATCGAATTCTCTCGCGAATCCGCAGGACGAACCGAGAGACATGTTTATCGCGTCGACGTTGAGTTTAACCGCGTCTTCCAAAGCCGCGATTATATCTTCCGTTCTTCCGCCGCTGTCCAAATCCATAAATACTTTCATGAGGACGAGCTGAGTGTCGGGAGCTATTCCGTGAATAACTTCGTCTTCGCCTGCGATTATGCCCGCTACGTGCGTGCCGTGTTCGCTGTCGTAAGGGAAAACGTCGGGGTCTTTATCCGCATAGTCGTAAGCGAAAGGTATTTTATCGCTGTACCACACGTCTTTAACCTGAAGGTTTTTCGTTGTCTGACCGGCGTTAAGATCGGAAAGAACTATTTTGTCCGCTTCGCCGGACGAGGAAGATTTCAAGCTAAGTCTGTCGGTATAACCCGATTTCTTTATAATGAGTTTCTCCCTGTCTTCGTCGCTGTATTTACGATCAAAAACCCTGTGGCTCATATCGAAGCCTGAGTCGAGAACCGCGGTTACCGTTCCGAGACCGGTGTATTCGCTCGTATTGTTGTAAATACCCGTGTTTTTATCGATGTCGACAACGTTGCTCGGAACGTTTGAAGCGTCCGAAGCCTGTGTGGTTATCTGATTGTAAGTATCGGAAAGCGCGACCGACTTTACGCCCGCCGCTTTTTCGATTTTTTTTACGTTCCCGTATTCCGTCGTTACGGCAAAGGCATTCAAAACCGTGGTGTAATTATACTCAACCGATTTGATAAGTCCTTTTGCTTTGAGCGCGGCGATTACCTCGTTCTGCTTAGCGAGGTTTTGCGCCGTCTGAACCTTTCCGCTGAAGCTCTCGCCGTACTCTGCAACCGATTTTGCCGTAGTCGCGCCGTCGTTATACGTTTCGATAAGCGACTGCCCGTCCACAGAAACCATGACGACTACTTCGTCGGTATCCTTGTAACCGCCGTTTTTGATGAGATATTCCGCTTTGATTCGGGATGAAACCTGATCCTGAGTAAGCTTGTCTCCGTATTTGATAACGTCGAGCGTCGTCGACCCCGTGTTTACGGTATCGGTTACGCCGTGGTTACCGGAACCTGCGGACGGATTTTTAACCGTGCCAAACCCGTCGGCTGTAACGGCTGCGCCCAAAACGGTTGCAGTCATTAACAATGCGGTTATTGCAGAGATGATTTTAATTCTCATTCCAACTCCTTCTTCCTTTTTGTTTTGCGTATTATTTCTCGATATATTTGCATAAATAAAAATGCATAATTATCTATAATATAT
>JAJWOJ010000396.1 GCA_021635425.1 Clostridiales bacterium
GTTGTTATAAAGTCCTTATCGCGCGTTATCATATCGAGAAACTCGCGCATGTTGTTTCTTATCGTGTTATGCCTGTGCGGCGTTTTAACTTCTCCCGTGACATATCCTCTGAACAAAACGTTATCGGCGAAAAGAACTCCGCCGCTGTTCATTAAATTTTTTATCTTCGGGAAAAGGTCTTTATATTTCGATTTGTTGCAATCCAAAAAGACAAAATCGAACCCGTCGCCGACGGTATCAACAACGTCGAGCGCGTCTCCAAAAAACGTAAAAACTCTCGATTTTACCTTGAATTTTTCAAAGTTTTTCATTGCCTCGTCTTCGGCGGGGCGATATCTTTCAACCGTGTAAAGCTCGGCGTCGGGGCAAGCCTCCAAAAGCGCGATCCCCGAACAACCCACGCTTGTTCCGAACTCGAGAATTTTCTTCGGCTTAATCATGGTCGCCGTAAGAATAAGAGAATTGAGACTCTCCGTTAAAATAGTCGCAATTCCCTTTTCCCTGTAAAAGTTCCGAAGCTCCATAAGTTCTTTAGATACGGTGCTTCCGGCGTTATTCAAAATAAGATTTTTAATATAATCGTTCATTACACTTCTGTTACGACGGGAATTATCATCGGGCTTTTCTTTGTCTTTTTGATGACGAAATTCCTGAGATTCTTTCTGATCGTATTTCTTATTTCGCCAATATCTCCGACGGACTTGACGTCGAACGAATTTATGGTTTTTGTCACGATGTTTTTAGCTTCCGCAACCTGAGCGTCGGACAGAATAGAACCTTTGTTGATGATATCGGGTCCCTGAATAATTTCGCCCGTATCTTCGGAAACGCAGCAAACAGCAATTATAAGTCCGTCTTCCGCGAGATGCTTTCTGTCTTTTACGACGTTTTCGCTGTCATCGATGGACAGACCGTCGATATATCTCGTACCGGACTGGAATTTTTCGCCGCGTTTCATGCTTTTCGGCGTTATCTCGATTGTATCGCCGATATCCGCGATAAGCATATTCGATTCCTTCATTCCGATTTCTTTTGCTAAACGGCAATGTTTTTTCAGGTGTCTGTATTCGCCGTGAACGGGAATGAAAAATTTAGGTTTCAAAAGCGTATGAAGGGTTTTTAACTCTTCCTGGCAAGCATGCCCCGAAACGTGAATTTTCGTTATAGACTTATAAACGACTTCCGCGCCTTTTCTGTAAAGATTATTGATTACCTGATAAATACTTCTTTCGTTTCCGGGAATAGGCGAAGCGGAAATAATAATCGTATCGTTGTTTCCCACCTGAACCTGATTGTAATCGCCCGCTGCCATTCTCGTAAGCGCGCTCATCGGCTCGCCCTGACTGCCCGTCGATACGATTACAAGGTCTTTATCGGCGTAATTTTTGATTTTTTCGATATCGACGACGAGATTTTCGGGAATTGAAATTTCGTTTACCCTTGTCGCCGCGTCTACAACGTTAAGCATGCTTCTTCCCGAAAATGCGATTTTTCTCTTGTGTTTTTCGGCAAGATTTATAATCTGCTGCAATCTGTGAACGTTGGTAGCAAACGTTGCGACGATAAGTCTCCTCTTTGCGTTATCCGCAAAAAGCCTGTCGAGAGTTTCGCCGACGACGTGTTCGCTCATCGTGTAACCTTCCTGCTCGACGTTTGTCGATTCGCAAAGAAGAAGAGTAACCCCTCTTTTGCCGATTTCCGATATTCTCGGAATATCTATCATTTCCCCGTTTATGGGCGTCAGGTCGATTTTGAAATCGCCCGAATGATAAACAAGACCTGCGGGAGTGTTGATCGCCAACGCGCAACTTCCCGGGATAGAATGGTTTACGTGAACGAATTCGACAGAAAAACATCCGAGTTTTACGACACCCGACGGCTTTACGCAATTAAGCGAATATCCCGTTACTCTCTGCTCTATAAGCTTATGCTCGCAAAGCATCAGAGTGAGTTTCGTTCCGTAAACGGGAACGTTGATCTCTTTTAAAACGTACGGAAGACCGCCTATGTGGTCTTCGTGTCCGTGAGTTAAAACAATTCCCCTTATCCTGTCTTTGTTCTGTACGAGATAGGATATATCGGGAATCAGAAGGTCGATACCCGGCATATCGGCATTGGGGAACGTAAGCCCCGCGTCGATAATTATTATATCCCTGCCGTATTCGAGAGCGGTCATATTTTTTCCTATTTCTCCTACGCCGCCCAAAAATCTGACTTTTAAAGATTTCTTATTATTCAATTTGTTTC
>JAJWOJ010000024.1 GCA_021635425.1 Clostridiales bacterium
TTAAAAACGACCTTATCATAACTTTGATTAAAGAAGTTCTGATATGCTTTTTAACGGTGCTTTTTGCGGTTACGCTCACGAGATTCCGCATGAAAACGCCCGAGGTCGTCTTCTATAAGTTTGTTTTCTATGTTCCGAACATAATTTCAACCATAATCATCGGTTCTTTGTGGGGATTTGTCTTCATGCCTTCCGATATGGGGCTTATGAATGCGATCTGTTCGATTTTCAAAAGCGGCTTCAATATAGACTGGATAACCAAATATCCGCTCGGCGTTATAGGTTTCGTCGCGAGCTGGTGCGGCGTGGGGCTTTTCATGCTTACGATGATAGCTTCCATTCATCAGATCCCGGGCGAGCTTTACGAAGCGGCGAGGATTGACGGCGCGGGCGAGATGAAACAGCTTCAGTATATAACGATGCCCGCCGTATGGCTTCAAGTAACGTTTATGGTTGTTTCCATCTTGTATCAGTCGCTCGGCGGAAACTTCGGACTCGTAAACGTTTTCGCGCCTAACGGCGGACTCGATAACAACGCAATGGTTATGGGGCTTTACGTATATCTTTACGGTTATGCGAGCCAGACTCTCGCGATAGGTTATTCTTACGCCGCCGCGATCGTCATGCTCATAATAACGTGCGTTATATCCCTTTCGGTTAAATTTGCGATGAACAAGGCGGGTGAAGCGTTATGAAAGAACTCAAAGTTAAAAACCGCAAAAATCGCGTGGAGGAAAAGTCGCTCACGATAACGAGAAACGTCGTAAGAATATTTCTCATAATTTGGTCGATTCTTATCATTTTCCCTATTCTCTGGGCTGTTGCAAGCTCGCTTAAAACAAACCTCGAGTTCGGCACGAACGCCTGGAAGCTTCCCGAAAAATTGCAATGGGTAAATTATAAAGAAGCGTGGGAAGGCGCGAATTTCTCGAAGTATTTCTTGAACAGCCTGATTTTAAGCGTCGGAACCGTCGCTTTGTCGATAATCATGACGACGACTTCGGCTTACGTTATCGGCAAGTTCGTTCACCCTGTCGTGAAATCGATTGAAATTTTCTATTCGATATTCATGATGGTTCCGCAGATGCTTCTTCTCATTCCGCTTTTGCAGATGTGCAAAAAGATGAACATGACTAAAAGCAACGTCGTTTTATTCACGCTTATGATCACGAACGCGCTTCAGGGCGTGCCGTTTTACATATTCCTCTTAACGCCGTTCATGCGGAGCATAAACAATTCTATCTTAGAAGCCGCGGAAATAGACGGCGCGAATCAGTTTCAGTCGTTTATTACGCTCGTCCTTCCCATGATCGTCCCCGCGATATTCATGGTCGGGCTTTTAAGCTTCGTGGGAATATGGAACGAATACATAATGAGCATCACGTTTATAAAAGACTCGACGAAATACACTTTGTCTGCGGGAATAAACGAACTCATGAACGACGCAAAAGCGGGGCAGACGCTTAAATTCGCCGCGCTTATCATCGCCATGCTTCCCATCCTGATTATTTACGCAATATTCCAGAAACCGCTTCAGAACGGACTTTCTTCGTCCGACGGCGTAAAGGGTTAACTTATGAAATTATTTGACAGACAGCAATTCAAAAACCCGTCCGAGGAATATTCGGCGGCGCCTTTCTGGTTTTTAAACGGCGATCTGGACGATAACGAACTGAAACGTCAGCTTTCCGAAATGAAGGAAAAGGGCGTGGATAAGGTTATTCTTCATTCGAGAAAAGGTTGCGAGGTGGAATACCTTTCGGAAAAGTGGTTTGAAAAGATCGGCGTTATTTTAAACGAGTGCGAAAAACTCGGGCTTACCGTGCTTATTTACGACGAGGATAACTGGCCGAGCGGCTATGCGGGCGGAAAAGTCACAGGTGAAAACCCCGCATACGGCGCGACGTGTTTAAGCGTGGATAAAATCTATCCCGTTCTCGGCGAATACATAACCGTCGAAGATAAACCGAACACCGAGCTTGAATGCGTTATAGCGGTGCATAGCGACGAATATTTTCTCGATATCACCGATTATGAGCAAAAAAAATGCAAACCGTGGAAGTCGGAAACTCTCTGCTGGGAAGTTTTCGTTTTCAGAAAGGAAAAATGCGGGCATCGTCCCGCTTATTCGCCGCACCCTTACGTAGACCTCTTAAATCCCGCCGCAACGCGCGAATTCGTTAAATTCACCCATGCGGAATATAAAAAGAGGTTTAAAAAGCAGTGGGGCAAGGTTATCAAAGGTTTTTTCACCGACGAACCCGGATTTTATCAGAACTATCTCGAGCAGTGCAAAAACCTTAACACCGTAATCTGGACGGACGATTTCGCAACGCGATTTATCGAAAAATTCGGTTACGACATTCGCCCGCATTTGTGCTGTTTGTGGCAGAATATGGGCGCGGTTTCGGTTAAAACGAGATGCGATTATTATAAAGCCGTCGCGGAATTTTACAAAGAGGGATATTTTGACGTAATATCCGATTTTCTGCACAAAGACGGGCTTATTCACATAGGGCATCTGCACAGAGAAGATTTCATCGAGTCGCTCGTGCAGACGGAAAGCGATTTTTTCTCCGCGATGAACGCGCTCGACGCTTCGGGGATAGACTTTATAGACAGAAATCCGAAAAAGATTACCGAAAGGCTCGGTTCTTCCGCCGCGCACGTTTACGATAAAGAAATTTGTTTCAGCGAGACGTTCGGCGGCTTCGGGTGGTCGCTCACCCCCGAAGAAATGAAGATAAGAACGGACGTTCAGTACGTTCAGGGCGTAAACATGCTCGTGCCGCACGCGTTCTTTTATTCGACCGACGGCATAAGAAAAACCGAAAGTCCGCCGTCCCTGTTTTTTCAGAACGGTTACTGGAAGTATTTCAAACAGTATGCCGATTACGTAAAAAGGCTAAGCTATATAGGCAGGTGCGGCGAGTTTTGTCCCGACGCGGCGGTTTATTTCCCCGTGGAAACCTCGTGGGCGGAATACCGTCCTCTTTACCGTTTTTCCCTTCACGAGCTTGACGAACAGCTTCTTCTTTTAACCGAATGCCTTAACGAAAACGGCGTTTGTTTCGATTTTTTAAACGATTACGGAATTGAAACGAAGCTCTCGGGAAAATGCGGGATTGATGATGAAAAGTGCGGCTATAAGTCGATTATTCTGCCTTTTACGTCGGTAATGAGCGAGAAAACTCTCGTTAAATTAACCGAGTTTGCGGGAAACGGCGGATACGTCGTTTCCGTCGGCGATTTTTCGCCCGTGGACGAAAACGGACTTAAAAGCGAACTTTACGAAAAAACGTTGCAAAACCTTATTGCGTGCGATAACTTCGTCGTTTTCAAAAAACACAGAGAAGAGGAAGCCGTGGAATCCGTTGCGGAAAATATCGGGCTTTCTCTCGGAAAAAACGTCAAAGGCGTATTTTTATTGAAGAGAAAAGACGGAAACAGAGAAATCGATTTTTTAGTCAACGCTACGAGCGAAGAAAAGGCGTTTACCGTTAAAAGAAAAGGCTTTTCGGGCGCGGAAATCTGGAACGCCGAAAACGGAGAGATCACCCCTGCAGACTATACGAAGCGTGGCGGCGAAACGACGGTTTACGTCCGTCTCCGTCCTTACGGCTCCGTTATCGTCGCTTTTTCGGACGATTGCGGTAAGCCCCGCGCGGAAGTTTACGAAAAAATCATTGCCGACGTAACCGAAAACTGGATAGTAAAAGAGAGCGGAAAAGAAGTTGAAAGGGCAAACTTTTTCGCCGCGGGTAAACAGAATTTTTCGGGCGAAGTTACGTTTACGAAGAAAATTTCAATCGAAAAGCCGGGCGGAAAGGTTATGCTCGGGCTTGAAAACGTTCAAAGCTACGCAAGCGTTAAGGTCAACGGCGGGTCCGCGGGGGCTAAGCTCTGGTCGCCTTACGAATTCGACGTTACGGCTAATCTTAAAAACGGCGAAAACACAATCGAAATCACCGTCGGGTCTACCGAAGAAAACGCGATGACGGGCAGCAATAAAAATTACGGAATTTTCGGGCGCATAATGCTTTCGGAGGTTAAAAATGGATAAAATCGGAATCATAATAATAGGGTTCGGGAGCCGCGGGCAGCTTTTCGGCGGGTATATCAAAGCCGATGAAAGAACCGAACTTACCGCCGTTGCCGACGTAAACCCCGAGGCGAGAGAAAAGGCGATTAAGGAATTCGGCATAAAACCCGAAAATTGCTTTAAGAGCGCGGAGGAAATCCTTGCAAAAGGCAAAATCGCGGACGCGGCGTTCATCTGCACGCAGGACAAACAGCATAAAGAGCATGCCATAAAGGCTATGAGGCTCGGCTACGATATCTGTCTTGAAAAGCCCATCGCAACCACTATGGAAGATTGCGAGGACATTTTAAAAGTGCAGGAAGAAACGGGCAGAAAGGTTATGATCTGCCACGTTCTCCGTTACAGCCCGTTCTATATGAAGATGCGCGAGGTTATAAAAAGCGGCGAGATAGGCGACGCGGTTACGATAAGTCAGACCGAAAACGTCGCGTACTGGCACGACGCGCATTCGTACGTGCGCGGGGCGTGGAGAAACAAGGAAGAGAGTTCGCCGATGATTCTCGCAAAGTGTTGTCACGACCTCGATATAATCTTCTGGCTTCTCGGAAAAAAATGCAAAAAGGTCTCGTCGTTCGGCGATCTGTATTATTTTAGAAAAGAAAACGCGCCGAAAGGGAGTGCGGACAGATGTTTCCGTTGCCCCGAAAGCGTTAAAAAGGATTGCCCTTACGACGCGTTTAAGATTTATAACGACATTTACAAGGCGTACAACCCGATTTTGGGCAACGCCATGGCTTTCCGCGGCACGAGAAAGGAATATGTGGACGAGCTTTTGTCGGACGAAAAATTTCCTTACGGCAGATGCGTGTTCGCCTGCGATAACGACGTTGTCGATCATCAGGTCGTGAACATGCTTTTCGAAGGGAACGTCACCGCGCAGCTTACCATGACGGCTTTTTCCAAAGAGTGCCACAGATGCATAAAAGTTCACGGAACGCTCGGCGAAATGGTTGCCGATATGGAAGAAAATTCAATACTCGTGAAACCTTTCAGATCGGAAGATTACGTTATCGACATCACGAAATACGCAACCGATTTAACCGTTCACGGCGGCGGGGACAAGCTTTTGTTTGAAGATTTCGTCTCGTATATAACGGGCGGCGCGCCGACAGATACGAGAACAACTCTTGCGGACAGCCTCATATCCCACAGGATGAGCTTTGCCGCGGAAGAATCGAGGCTTTTGGGCGGAGAACCCGTCGATATAAGATGAATCCGGAATATACAGAGTTAAAAAATAAGTATTTTACGGACGATTTGTCTGTTTCATACACTTTAAAAACGGACGATATAACGAAAGGGGCGAAGCCGCAAGGCACGCCCTATCTTTCCCGAAAGGGAATTTTTGACGAAAACGGAATAAACGCCGAAACGAAAAGCAAATTGGTCGTACGTAAAAAGTCGGGCGGATATTACGTCTCTTTGAGGACATGGAGCGACGATTTGTCCGAGTTCGGGCTTAACCTTCCCCTTAAATTTATGGGGAAGAAGAACTGCGGCGGGTGGAAAAAACAATATCTTTTCAATTCGCCATATAATTCCGTCGATAACAAGCATATTTTCTGCTATCTCACAAACCCCGAAGGGGATAACCTTCTCATTTTATCCGTCGGCAAAACCGACGGCTGGAAAATGGACTATTCGCTCTTTTCGGGCGGACAGTATTTCGATAATCTCAAATTTCTTGCTTCTTTCGACAAGGCGTATAACGGAAGCGGAAGCAGATGGCTGAAACTTATTTTTCTGCCTGTTTCCTCATATAAAGAGGGGTTGAAAAAAGTTGCCGAAATTAAAAAACTTCCCGTCGCGTTTTACGAAAAAAGTTATGTAAAGCTCGGCGAAAAGCTGAGAATAGACGTTTATGGCAATTTCGACTATGTTCGCGTCGGGAATAAAAATTTCGCGAATCTCGGAGGATACGCGGAAGTCGAGCCGCCCCGCGAAGGGCTTTTGACGGCTACCCCTCACACGTGGAAAAATGCGGGCATCGATTGCACAATCTACGCATATAAGTCGATTAACGAGCTTTTTTCCAAGTCAATGCAAACGGTAAGCAAAGAAGATTTGGCTACGGGCGACGGAAATCTTTGCGAATGGAAATGTTACGTGTCCGCAATTTTGAGATACATGCAGAGGTTCGGCAAGGATGAATCGTTAATAGAAAAGATAAAAGGCGCGCTCGACACGATAACCGAACGGGACGAGAGCAAGGCAAAAGACAGCGAGACGATTTTTTACAAAGCGCGGAAAGGTTATCCCGCGTATAACGTTTTTAATTCGAACAGAGTTCAGGAGCAGTTTTTCGGCATAGGAATTCTTCTCGACGCTTACAAATTTTTCGGCGAAAAGCTGTATCTCGATTACGCCGTGAACGCGTTGGACAGCGTTTTGAAAAACCACTTGTCCGAAAGCGGCGCGATAGAAACGTTCATGGAATGGTCGAAAACGACGGAAGATTACACAACCATTTGCTGTCTTATCATTCCCGTAATCGAAACGGCGGAGTTTTTGAAGGACAGAATGCCCGAAAAATCGAAAGAATATTACGCGGCGGCGGAAAAAATGGCAAAACACGTCTACGACCGCGGAATTTTCTTCCCGACGGAAACTCTTGTGCATGACGAAGCCGAGCCGTTTATAGAGGAGGGCAGTATGTCCTGTTCCGCGCTCACTTTGCTTTATTTCTGCGCCAAGGTCGAAAGAAAAGAAGAATATATCGCCCGCGCAAAAGAGATTCTCGACATGCACGACAGTTGGGTGGTAAAAACCGACAAGGCGCCTATGTTTTTCAGTTCGCTCCGTTGGTGGGAGACCAAATGGGAGGGCGATAAGGACGGCAACGCGCTCTGCATGGGGCATGCCTGGACGATCTGGCGCGCCGAAGCCGACTTCTGGTATTATAAGCTCACGGGCGACGAAGTATATTTCGAAAAGGCAAAAAACGGATTTATGAGCAATTTCTCGAAGATAGATAGTCTCGGCAGGAGCTATGCGTGCTATCAGCCCGATTACATCACGGGCGGCGGTTTTACGGACAGGTGCGAAGACGTAAATTTCCGCATAGTAAACGGATTCCCGAAGCAGACCGACAGCGGACTTTCACGCTACGTGTGGTCGAGAGCGGCGGGGAGTATTTTCGAAAACGATGATGCAGATAAGATATTTTAAAGATAAGATATTTTAACAAGCAGCCGCCAAATTATGCGGTTAAAAGCGAGGAAAACGATGGATAACATTACCGAAACTCACGAATATATAATTTCGCATTGGCAAAAGGCGGTTATCGCGCCCGAAAACGCGGCTTCGCCGTCGCTTTACGTCAAGCCGTTCACGCCGCCGTGCATAGACGGACCGTTCAAAAGCCTTTTTTATTGGGATACTTACTTTACGAACAAAGGGCTTATTGCGGACGGGCGGACGGAAGACGCGAAAAACAACGTCGATAACCTTTTAAACGCCGTTAAAAAATACGGGTTCGTCCCGAACGCGCTCAGTATGCATTTATTGAAATTCTGTTCCCAGCCGCCTTATCTTTACCTTATGGTTAAAGACGTTTTCGAGGCGACGGGCGATAAAAAGTGGTTCAAAAAAGCATATCCGAGGTTAAAGGACGAATATTTTTTCTGGCAGACCGAACGCATTACGCCGACGGGGCTTAACAGATATTATCATCACAGTCTGCCCGATTACGAACTTCTGGATTATTATGACGTCGTGGCAAACGACAGGCTTAAACTTGCGGGCGAAAAAACAAAAGAAGAAAAAATCGCCCTCGCGCACGGTTTCATCGCCGTTGCGGAAAGCGGAATGGACTGGACTCCGAGATTCGGCTTTTGCGGCGACGAGATTATCCCCGTCGATTTAAATTCTCATCTGTATGCCTTTGAAAACATGCTTTTCGAAGCGGCTCTCGATTTAGAACCCGAGAAAGCTCCCTTTTTCGGCGAAGCCGCGCATAACAGAAAAAGGCTCATGGACGAATATCTGAAGGATAAAGACGGGCTTTATTACGATTATAACTTTGTTACGGGCAAGCGTTCCGAGATAAATTGCAGCGCGCAGTTTATGCCGTTTTTTGCGGAGTTATTGAACGATAAAAAGGCATTTAATCGGCTTATAGACGGGCTTTTACATAAAAACGGCGTGGTTTCGGTTGAGAAGACCGACGATGAAATCGCCTACCAGTGGGGATATCCCAACAGCTGGGCGCCCGATAACTATTTAGCTTACGTTGCGGCAAAGGCTTGCGGCGAAGAAGAAAAAGCTAAGGAGATAGCGGATAAATATTTAAACACCGTTGCGGACGCGTTTGAAAAAACGGGGAGGCTCTGGGAGAAGTACGACGGCGTCCATGGCGGCGTTGCAACCGTCAACGAATACGACGTTCCCGAAATGCTCGGCTGGACGGCAGGCGTTTTCGAATATTTTTTAAAAGGCAAAACCGAAAATTAACTTTTCGGCAAACGTAATTGTATGCAAGGATTTTTTGACGATAAAAACAAAGAATATATTATAAAGAACATGAAGCCGAGAAGACCTTGGCTCAACTATTTATGGAACGAAAACGTCGTTTGCATGAGCGATCAGTTCGGCAACGGCTTTTCACGGATGGCGATAGGCACTCAGCGACGCGATATCGAAAAGGGCGTGAGAAACGTCTACATTAGGGACAGAACGACGGGCGAAGCTTACTCTGCAACGAGAAATTACGGAGATTTGCCTTTCGAAGTTCACGAAACGCACGTCGGGATAAATTATCAGAGGGTAATAAGCGGATATAACGGGCTTGAAGTTATCTTCACGATATGCGTTCCGAAAGACGACGCCGTTGTTTTATATAACGTAAAAATAATCAACAAACGCGGAGATAATCGGCTTATAGACGGGTATTTTTGTATCAATCCCACTCCCGCGCTCTCCTGGCACGACGCTTACGGGGTGGCGGATAACGACGAATCGCTTAACGGGCTTTTATATCGTCACGACGGTTTCGCGCTCCCGAACGACTTCACGAAAGTTTTCGTCGGGTGCGACAAAAAGTACGACGCATACGATCTTTCGCCCGCCGAATTCAAAGGCGTTTATAACGGTTATGAAAATCCGATAGCCTTAAAAAACGAAAAGTTATCGTGCATGGGCACGGCCTTCGAGGCGGAATACGTCGCCGCGTTTCAGTTTTCGGATATATTTTCAAAAGGCAATGAATTTGAAGCGACTTTCTGCGCTTTTGCGGCGAGAAACGTCGAAGAAATAAAAAGTCTTAAAAAGAAGTATCTCGAAGATACGACTTTCGGCGGGGAACTCGACAAGGTTCGCAAGGAAAATGAGAGCGAATACAACGTTTTCGAGCTTAATTCGCCCGATATATACCTTAATTCTCAGACGAATATCTGGCTCAAACGGCAGACGTCTCTCGGCAAAACGTGGGGCAGGCTTTACGGAAAGGGTTTCCGCGACGTAATGCAGGATATAACGGCGTTCGTTTCCATGGATCCGAAGTCTGCGAAAAAGCAGATTCTGCACGCCTTAAAATATCAGTATGAAGACGGAAACCCCATCAGAATGTTCGAGCCGAGCTTTAAATTTCCGTATAACGACGGCGGAGTGTGGATATCGGGCGCACTGCTTTCTTATATAAACGAAAGCGGCGATTTGTCGATTTTAAACGAAAAAGTGCCGTTTTTAAAGGGCGACAGTTACGAAAACGCGAGTTTTGCGGACGCATACGTAACCGAGCCGTATATCGCGGGCGATAAAAACGAATCGGTTTTAAACCACCTTCTTGCGGCGATAGATTATCTGCTTTCTTCCCGCGGGAAGCGTAATCTCGTTTTGTGGCGGGGCGGCGACTGGAACGACAGCATGAACAACGTCGGGCGCAAAAATATCGGCGAAAGCGTATGGCTTTCGATTGCGACCGTAAAAGCAATTAACGAGCTTAACGAAATATTGAAAATTTCGGGCAAAGAGAGCCTTATCGGCGGCTACGAGAAGAAGAAAAACGAGCTTGTTTCGGCAATTTTAACGCACGGCACCGTCGGCGGACATTTCGTTTACGGATATAACGACGAGGGCGAAACAATAGGCGGCACCGAAAGGATTTTTCTGAATCCGCAAACGTGGTCTGTCTTAGCGGGGATAGGCAGCAGGGAAGAACAGAATAAAATTATGGACGAAGTCGAAAAAGAGCTTAAATGCGATTACGGTTACGTTCAGTGCCGCCCGAGTTTTATGCACGGCGACGAAAACATCGGCAGAGTGTCATATTTTCAGCCGGGGCTTGTCGAAAACGGCTCGGTGTATAATCACGGCGCGGCGTTCAAAATCGCGGCGGACTGCATGCTGAAAAGGGCGGATACGGCGTATAAAACGCTGAAAATGATATCTTACGACAATCCGAAAAATCCCGAAAACGGAGTTGAGCCGTATGCCGTGAGCAATATGTATATGGGTCCCGAAAACAAATACATCGCGGGTTATGCGCCCATGAGTTGGATAACGGGAACGGCGGGTTGGCTGTATCGGTGCGTAACCGAATTCATGTGCGGCGTGAAGCCGACTTTCGACGGGCTTGAAGTTTCGCCATGCCTTCCCGCGGAATGGGACGGCGTTACCGTAAAAAGGATTTTCAGGGGCGAAACTTACGAAATTACTTACGAGAAATCGGATATAAAGCAGCTGATATGCGACGGCAAACCCGTTAAAAAACTTCCTTTGACGGGCAAGGGCAGCGTGCATAACGTTATTTGCAAATATAGGTGAGATATGGAAAAATTGAAAATAGGTTTAATAGGTTTGGGTCAGCGCGGAGCGGCTTACGGAATGACGGACGGCTCGATAGGGCTTCTCGGCAACATTTTGAACAATTCCGACGTTTTGGTTACGGCTTTATGCGACGGCTACGAGGAAAGAATAAAATTTGCCGCGGAAAAAGTCGTGGCGGCGGGGCAGAAAAAGCCGCTCGAAACAAAGGATTATAACGAGGTTTTATCGAGCGAAGTTGACGCGGTTATAGTCTGCACGAGTTGGGCTTCGCACGTGGAAGTCGCGCTTGCCGCGATGGAAAAGGGAATCGCCGTTGCTATAGAAGTTGGCGGAACGCATAACCTCGGCGATATGCAAAAGCTCGTCGAAACATACGAAAGGACGAAAACGCCTTTCATGTTTCTTGAAAATTGCTGTTACAATAAGGACGAACTTCTGGTAACTTCGCTCGCGAGGAACGGAAAACTCGGCGAAATCAGTTATTGCCACGGCGCGTATTGCCATGACCTTCGCAACGAGATAACCGAAGTCGGGTTAAAACGCGGACATTACAGGCTCGAGGAATATAAAAACCACAATTGCGAAAATTACCCCACGCACGAACTCGGACCTATCGTGAAGCTTCTCGGCATAACGCGCGGAAACAAGTTCACAAGGCTTACCGCCATGGCTTCAAAAGCCGTCGGTCTTAACGAATATATAGCTTCGCACGACGAGGTCGCTGCGCTTAAAGGGACGAAGTTCCGTCAGGGCGACGTCGTGACAACGATGATAGAATGCGAAAACGGCGAACTTATAACCCTTAAACTCGATACCACTTTGCCCCGTTTATACGACCGTGAAATTACTGTAAGCGGCACGAAAGGGTATTATAATCAGACATTAAAGGCAGTCGTTCTGGACGGCGACAGATTCAATCACGAGAAAAACGTAATTCAGGATTCTTTGAACAGTCAGGACGATTATTTCGAATATCTCCCCGAGGACTGGAAAACGATAACCGAGGAGCAGCTCAAAACGGGTCACGGCGGAATGGATTTCATCATGTTAAAGCATTTCTTCCGCGCCGTTTCAAACAAAGAGGACATGCCTATCGACGTATACGAAGCATGCGCCATGATGTGCGTAACCGCCCTTTCGGAAGAATCGATAAGAAGCGGCGGCGCGCCCGTTTCCGTTCCCGATTTCACCCGCGGCGAATACAAAAACAGAAAAATCCGAGACGTAATGCCCTTACCGACGATAAAAGGTTAATTTTGATGGCAAGGATTTTCGGCAGATAACGCCGCGAAACAATAAGATATAAATACTTGTAAACGGTTTTTTAAAAATGTTTTATTTTCAGTATTGACAAAGGCTGAAAGTCGTAGTATAATAAAATTATAGAGTCACATTGAAAACAACGGAAGGGATATTTAAGAAGATATTGGTCAGAACATAGTTTTTTATCTACGGGGGTGTCCGCCAATGAATTTATTTACTCAGCGCAAACCAAAATCAGCGATGGTTGATTTCGGTTTGCGTTTTTCTTTAATTATTTAATTTTAAATTTTAAAATCGGAGGGAAAATATGAGAAAGACCAGACTTATATCAATAATTTTATCGTTTGTGATGGCTATAACATTTATACCGACATCTTTAATGGCTGCAATGGCAGACGGCTTAAAAAATATCGAAATTGATTTGTCGTTTGATGACAATGTAAACGAAGATGTTGGCGTAACGGATATTGATAATAACTATTATGGCGATAGTTATATTTCAGAAGAATTAGTTAAAAAAAGAACAGCAAACTCAAAGCAGTTTTTATTAGAAGACGGAACGATAATGCAACAGCAGTTTTCTGTTCCTGTTCACTATAAAGATGGTGAAGATTACAAGGAGATTGATAATACTCTTAATGTTGTGGCATCCGAAGATGATGGCTTGTATTATGTCAACAAGGCAAATAGTTTCAACGTTAAACTGTTTGACAACATAGATAATGATAAAGCTATATCAATAGAAAATAATAATCTTAGCATAGATTTTATCATTAACGACAGGAAACAAGAAAAATTAAATCAATCCAAAGCGATTTTGGCTGCGGACAATATGTCTGAACAAATTTCGTCTGATGTTGCAAAAATAGTCGGGACTGACGCTGTCGATTATGCCGAACTAAAAACAAAAGAACCGATTCAACCAAGAGCAGGGGAAACGTCTTTAACATATAAAAAAGTGTTTGATGGCGTTGATCTGGAATATTCGGTGAATTCTTTGGGTTTAAAGGAAAACATTATCGTCAACAAACGCTTGCCTGATTACATATTTTCTTTTACCGTTATAACAAACGGATTGCAGTTGACTTTGGAAGATGGCGGAAACATTGCCGCTTATAACGAAGACGGGGAGGCAATATTTATAATTCCCGCTCCAAATATGACGGATAATAACGGCGTTTATAGTGAAGAAGTATAT
>JAJWOJ010000397.1:0-1901 GCA_021635425.1 Clostridiales bacterium
CTTGTTTCACTTTTTTCGTACGGAACAGTTGCCATTTTTCGACCTTATGAGCCGGAATCGTGATTCGCAACGGTGTCCCGGACAAAGTCCATAAATTATCAACAACCGCAAGCCGTTCAAATTTTAATTCTTGCAAACATTCTTCTGCATCAAGTGCATAATTCCACGCGTCGGTAGTTGTTAAATTATAATTGCACAGTGTTCCGTCGCCGCCTTCAGCCTTCACTCTTTCTTCTTTGTATGGCAAGCCCAAAGCAAATACAAGCGGTCCGCGTGTAAGATATATGCCATCGTCCGCAGACGTTACGGCTTCGATTTTCGGATACAATTTCAATAAGATTTCGTCTCTGTTGTCAAACGTGCGATTTATACGATAAAATTCACCGTTTTTCTCCGTATGTTCTTCTTTGCCGTTCACAGTTACCGTCGCGCCGTTACTCCATTCGGGTATACGCAACGAAAGCGTAACCGCTACAGACCGCTCTGTGTTGAAAGAAAATGCTATCGTATCTTCAAAAGGATAATTCGTTTTTTCTTCAATTCGCACAGATACGCCGTCTACAAGAAAGTTAAACGAATTCGGAGAATATAACGTCGCAATAATTTCCTTTTCTTTACGCATCCAAAGCCGACGCACAAAGTTAGGCATAAAACGGTTCACATTTCCCACGCAACAATCGGTATTGTGCTTACTGTTATAGCCCATCCACTGTTCTCCGCAAAAGAAAACGTTATGATTGCTGTTCTGCGTTGCAAGCACCTGATTAGGACACGAAAAGTACTGAATAGCGGAAAAGTCCTCCTTTACCGCTCCTATTCCTGCATTGAAAATACATTTTTCTATCTTATCGGCATACTTTACGTCGCCCGTTGCCATAAGCAAATAATAGAGTGCCCAAGTGTAATCGGTGATTGTACACGTTTCATGGCTCTGCAAACTATCGTTGCCAAGCAAAAACTCGTTACTGCAGTGTCCGCCGTCCGACAGCATAAACCATTTGTCTAACTTTTCAAACGCATGAATCGACGCGTGCAAATATCGCTCTTTACCCGTATACATATAGAGTATCGCCCCGATTTTACACGTTTCATCGTAAGTAACGCCATGCGCATACGGCACGGCATCCGACAGCATAACTTCTTCCCGATTATCGTCTTTACAATTTTTATTATAATCGCTGTACGTTTTTTCGGCAAGCTCTAAAAGTCGCTTATCAGACGTTTTTCCATACACCCACAACATAATTTCAATATGCAGAAACTCACGTTTCGTGGAATAATCATAGTTCCCTTTCAAGTAAAAATCCGAGAGTGCCTGCACAATGCTGTCGTCGTGAGTATATTCATACTTTGCAATCATAGCACGGAAATACACAACTTGCGGCCAACGATGCCATCCGTCCGATTCGCGCAATACGTCCGGTCCGATAAAACCGTCCTGCGCAATATGCGAAAGAGAATATTTCAAATTTTCATCTGCACGCGAAATGAGATTCTCTTTGCCGATAAGTACGCCACAGCAATAAGAACCGTCAATCCAATAAGCGTTTTGTTCAAAAACTTCCCATGGCGGCGTTTCATCACCTTTTTTCCCGTCTTGCCAAAAAGCAATGGAATACGGATATCCCGTATGAGCCAATTTATCGGTAATTCCGTTTGCCTGCGTAAGTAAAAAGTCTTTTACCCAACCTTGCGGCTTAATTGCCCCCAAATCCACTGTCTGAAATTTAGAAAACATATCCAATATCCTCTTCCTAATATAATCCTTAGTTCAAAATATTCACGGAATAAACAGAAACGTAATCCGCGCCGTAAGTTTCCAGAAATCTTATTTCGATTTCATCTGCAATCACTTCTGTTTCCAACCTATTCAAGCGTAAAAAATTGTTCGTTTTTTCTAT
>JAJWOJ010000397.1:1911-2243 GCA_021635425.1 Clostridiales bacterium
AAAGTATACACTATAATTTTTAACCAAAGTATTCGGAAACGGCTTTTGTTTTGCGCGAATTTTATCGGAAAGCGTAATCGTCAATTCGCTCGATAAATCAGAATCGAACCGCAAAATCAAACTTTTGATTGTTTGAGGATTGCTCCAATTTAAGCGAATCCACTCGCCTTCCCGCGCAATCCCGTCAGACTGCCAACAATTGATTTGTCTGCCGTAATTTCGCAGTTCCCCGTTTACCAAGTTTTCAACAGGATATTTTTCGCTTGACGCGGAAATAACTGCCGTTCTCGCCAAATCGTTTGGTAAAAGTAATTTATAGTTCGGAATATAAC
>JAJWOJ010000398.1 GCA_021635425.1 Clostridiales bacterium
GTTTTTCGGGTTCGTCTTTCATTCGGATAAAGAAAATAAGCGATTCTTCGCGAGCAAATTTTTGGTCGTAACCCATACGTCCTACGCAATGATGAAGCAACTCGCCTTCGCGCGTTAAATCGGACGGTTTTTGTGCGATAATCGCTATATAGACCGACTTCTTGTCGTATTCAAGTCCTAAATATTTGCTTGCCACGGCGGCGAATTTCTCATAAAGGGCTTTGCGTTCTTCGGCGTCTTTCATTGCCTTTGCGGTGTTGTATTCGTCGATACGGATATCGTGCCAACGTTTGAAATCGTGGGGGTAACGATTTTTATCTTCGGTCATATTCAAGCCGAGATATTGGCAAGCGTGGAGATAATCTTTGTACGAATACGGATTTGTGTTTTGTTTGCAAAGATATTGCAAGAATTCTTCATTTTCGTCTTGAAAAAGAGTTCGCAGTTCATCAAGGCTTTTATCTCTTGAAAGTTTCAGTCGGTTTTTACGATAGGCTTGTAAAACGGTAAGCGATTTTCCCGTCCTGAACGAACGCATAATGACGTCAACGTAATAATCGTCGTTGCTCAGTTCGGCACGGTTTTTCATAAGCCATTTTGCAAAGCGTTTGTTTGTGCCGATTTTTTCTAAAATTTGCGTTGAAAAGGCGTAATCGTCAAGCCCCGCTTTCATAAGATATTCGATTTGCGGATATTTCTCATAAAAGCGTAGATATTTCAGAACATCAACGCCTTTGTAAAGATTTACGGCTGAATACTTATATTGCGGAAACTTGTCTAAATACTCACGGTTGACGATAGGCGCGAGCGGATTGAAATATTTGTCGTCGGAATAATCCCATTCAACGCTTTCAAACCATTTCGGTCCTTTCTGTAAACCTTGCTCGAACCAGCCGACGATATAACCCGAAATATAGTAAAAAACGATGTCTTTAATGTAGCATATATCCGAGTTCAGACCATGCACGGCAACCTGTTTGTACAACCATTTTTTACGGTAATTTCGGACTGCCACGGTCACTTTTACAAGTTCGCCGTCATTCTTCGTAAGATACGAGTAAAAACGTGCTTTGCCGAGTGTAGTTTCATTGTTTTCTGCGTCGGCTTTTTTGATTCGAGCAAGTATGTATTTAGGGATAGGTTTTATCTTTTCGATTTTCATAATTTCATCTCCGTTTCGTTGTCAAAAAGTTCGGTAAGATATTCGATAATTTCGTTTCGTTCGGGCATTGCGGGTTTTACCGTTTTTGCGTTGTTTTGTATAGGTAACGTGTCAATGATTTCGCCCGTATCTTGGTCTATAAGTTGATTATCCAAACATAACAGGCTTGAAATAAATTGTGTATCACGTTCGTTTTCAATGATATATAAATCGTGTTTCTTTACGATTTTAGCAAAGTAATTTTCGGCTGCGTGATACGGAAAACCAACCATAGGAATACGGTCTTTTAAGCCAACGTCGCGGCTTGTAATAGTAAGGTCGAGTTCGTTGCCGAGAAGCACGGCGTTGTCGCCTAAAACTTCATAGAAATCGCCTAAACGGTACGCAACGATTGCCGTCGGGTGTTCCGCCTGATATGTCGTATATTTTTGATATGTCGGATTGCCTTGCTGTTTATCGACAGCCTGCTGAGTTTGTATTTCTTCGTCTGACTGCCACAACGCGTCCTTTTTATCTTCTTCGGTAAATTCGTCATCGTCGGTATCGCTTTCGGTTGTTAAATCGTCGTTTGCGGTATCTTTAACGTCAGTATCGTCGAATTTATCGAAGATAGAAAACTGTAGATTTTGTGGTTTCGGCGGTTGCGATTTTACTGTTACAGGTTTTGTTGTGGCAACCTTCTTCGGCGCGGGTTTATATTCTTCGCCGTCTATGGTGTAAAGCGTGCCTTCGATTGAATCTTCTTCAAAATAGTGGATAGCCCAACCGTACACGGTAACGTCGTCAATGCAAGCGAAATTAGCGCCTTTTTCGGCAAGTTTTCTCGCTTCGCCACAAGCATATTTCATAAAGCCTGCAAGCGACTTTTTATTGATTAGCGGTTTGCCGTCTTTTTCAAACGGCGTGCCGTTATTTATCTTGTCGGCAAGGGTTTCGCTTGCGTTCTCTTGCAGGTACGCGAGGACTTTTGCTTGCCCCGAATCGGTTGCTGGTAAATTAAGTTCAATCATTGTCGTTACACTCCTTTTCGAGTATTTCTAATATTTGTTTTTCTTCGTAAGAGGACGAGCAAAGCCAGAT
>JAJWOJ010000025.1 GCA_021635425.1 Clostridiales bacterium
GATAAAGCGTATATAAGCGACGGGTATACCGTAGCCGTTTTTTCAGGTTACAATATCCTATGCTTTACAAAACAAAGATATGCTTAAAGCTTCCCCGAAATCGGCGACGGCTTTTTGCAAAGGAGAAAATTTATGGGCAAAAAAATCATTTGCTTGATAGCGGTTTTATGCATGGCTTTGGGCTTTGCGGCTTGCTCGGGCAATACTACGATCGCGTCCGACAACGGTACCGATATGAACGGCGGTTTCGTTGCGGCAACCAAGGACTACGTGTATTTTATAAACGGCGTCGAAAGTTATTCCACCACGTACAAAACGGGTAAGGTGACCAAAGGCGCGCTTATGAGGGTTGCGAAGAACAAATTCGGTTCGGAAAACACTGCGGATTATGAAACGGTTGTTTCCAAACTCATCGTATCCGACGACACTTCGGCGGGTTTCTATATAAGCGGCGATTACGTTTATTATGCCGTTCCGTCCACCGAAAACGACAGAAAGGGCGAAACCAAGAAAGATCAGCTTCTTTTCTTCAGAACCAAGCTCGACGCGTCCTCCACTTCGTCCAAGATTTCCGATAAGGATTTCTCGCACGACGCGAAGTTCAGATTTGTCGCTAACGGCAGCGAAGTTTATCTCGTTGTTTACAGCACGAACGTTTACGTTTACGATGCGGTAAACGGCGGCGAAATCATGAACACCGAAGACACAAAGTATGCGGACCTTCAGAACAAGGCGAGAAGAGGAACCGTTCAGGAGGTTATGTTCGACGAAGACAATGCCGCTCCCGTTGTTTATTACACCTATAAGCCTATCGACGTAAGCCGTTGGCAGGACGAAACGAGCGCGACCGCGGAGAACTATTACGACGTTCATAAGATTACGCTCGGCGGCGGAAAGGCTACCGACGTTATCGCGGTTAACGGTTTCGGCAGCACCACGAAGCCGAACAATCCCGAGCTTTCCGACGTTATCGAAGACGAGGAAATGATCGGTCTTACGTTCGATTTATTAAGACATAAAAACGGCAAGCTCTTCTATTCGCAGACTTCGCTTAACACCAACGTTTCTGCCGTAATCTACAAGACTATGGACGATAAAACGGGCGCAAGAACGGTTGTAACTTACGCAACGCCCAAAACCACGGCTGCGTTTGCCGATACCGTTAAGATAAGAAGCATTTCCGAAGCGGGCGATAAGGTTGAAACCATGTACGTCGATTCCACGCTCGGTCTCGTTAAATTCGATTCGTCCAAGGCAAACGACCAAAGCGCGGATTCCGATTTCGGCGTGAACGTTATTTCCGATAAGGAAGGTTTGAAAACGGCTACCGTCAAATTCCTTTCCAAAGAAGGCGACGTCGAATATCTTTATTATACGAACAGCGACGGTAATTATTATAAAATAAGCCTTACCGCGCTCGAAGCGGGTGAAGAAACCGAAGCTCTCAGAGTTAACACTCTTTCGCTTAACACGAGCTGGTATACACCCGAAGTCGTCAACGTAAACGGAAAATATTTCTTCGTCTGCGTTTACTCGGACAGCACATATAAGTCTTACGTATATGCTATCGACATGAGCGAAATAGAAAAAGGCGTTAAAGCCGTCAAGGAAGAAAAAGGCGACGACTTTGCGGAGTCCGATTATTATTCTTACGACAAGAAGAAAACGGAAGACGCGGTTAAGCTCGGCAAGAAGCTCGGCGTTTTAGCCGAAGCCGACGTCGAAAAGGACAGCACGACTTCCAAATAAAAAGAATTTTCCCCGCGGGGTTGTCGCTTTCGGCAACCCCGTAACCATATATAAATGATACCGTTAAAATACAAGGCGGAAAAGGGTAAATTTTGAGATAAAAATCGAAAATGTCGGCGCGGGCGGTAAAAGCCCGTAAAAAAAGGAGAGAAATGTTACAGGTAAGCGGAGTAAGTCTTCAATTCGGCAGCAGGAAATTGTTCGAGGACGTAAATATTAAATTCACGAAAGGAAACTGTTACGGAATCATCGGCGCGAACGGCGCGGGCAAATCCACTTTTTTAAAAATACTTTCGGGCGAACTCGACACTCAGAAAGGCGAAGTTATTTTAGACAAAAACGAGCGTATGTCCGTTTTGAAACAGGATCAGAACGCTTATAACGACGAGACCGTTCTGCGCACGGTAATGCTCGGGCATAAAAGGCTCGTCGAAGTTATGGACGAGAAAGACGCGCTTTACGCAAAAGCCGATTTCACGGACGAGGACGGCATAAAAGCGGGCGAACTCGAAACGGAGTTTGCGGAACTCGGCGGCTGGGACGCCGAATCGGACGCGGAAAAGCTTCTCAGCGCACTCGATATCCCGACCGAGCATTTCGGTATGAAGATGGGCGAGCTTGACGGTAAGGAAAAGGTTAAAATTCTTCTCGCGCAGGCTCTTTTCGGCAATCCCGACGTGCTTATTTTAGACGAGCCGACCAACAACCTCGATATCAAAACCACCGAATGGCTCGAAAACTTCCTTATAGATTTCGAGAATACGATAATAATAGTATCTCACAACAGATATTTTCTGAATAAGGTCTGCACATATATCTGCGACGTCGATTTCGGAAAGATTAACGTCTATTTCGGAAACTACGATTTCTGGTATAAAACGAGTCAGCTTCTTGCCCGTCAGCAGAAGGAACAGAACAAAAAGGCGGAGCAGAGAGCCAAAGAGCTTAAGGATTTCATCGCGAGATTCTCGGCAAACGCTTCCAAATCAAAACAGGCAACGGCAAGAAAGAAAGAACTCGAAAGCCTTACCATTAACGATATCAAGATTTCTTCGAGAAAATATCCGTACATCAACTTCAAATTCGACAGGGAGATCGGGAACGACATTCTGTTCGTGGAAAACCTCACTAAGGAAGGCTACTTCGAAAATCTTACGTTCACCGTCAATCGCGACGAAAAGATAGGCATCGTCGGCAAAAACAGCAAGGCGATAACCATGCTTTACGATATTTTGACGGGCAACGAAACGGCTACGAGCGGTTATTTCAAATGGGGCAAAACCATTATACCCACCTATCTTCCGCAAAACAACGACAGTTATTTCGTCGGTTGCGACCTTTCGCTTGTAGACTGGCTTTCGAGATTTTCTTACGACCACTATGAGGAATTCGTCCGCGGCTGGCTCGGCAGAATGCTTTTCTCGGGCGAGGAATCGCAGAAAAAAGCTTCGGTTATTTCGGGCGGCGAGAGGGTGAGGTGTATGCTTGCGAAGATGATGCTCGAAGGCGGAAACTTCATGATTTTAGACGAGCCGACAAACCATCTCGACCTCGAATCGATAACGTCTTTGAACGACGGGCTTGAAAATTTCAAAGGGTGTTTGCTTATGACCAGTCAGGACAGAGAGCTTATGAACACCGTCTGCAATCGTATAATCGAAATAGACGGAGGCAAGGTTTACGATCGCCCCGTAACTTACGATACCTACCTCGAAGAAAGGGTAATCAAATAATTTTTCAAACACGATTAAATATAAAAAACTACGCTATAAGTCGATTAAATCGGCAAATGCGCTTGCAAAAAGGAGATAAACAAACATGAAAACAATTCTTGTAACAGGCGGCGCGGGCTACATCGGCAGCCACACGACGATAGAACTTATCGAAGCAGGTTATGACGTCGTTGTCGTCGATAACCTTTACAACAGTAAGACGGAAGCGGTAAGAAGAGTGGAGCAGATCGTCGGCAGAAAAATTAAATTTTATAAAGCCGACGTGTGCGACAAAGACGCGATGAGAAAGGTCTTTAAGGAAAACGACTTTGCGGCGGTTATCAACTTCGCGGGCTATAAAGCCGTAGGAGAATCGGTGCAAAAACCCGTAGAATATTACGAAAACAACATCGGCGGAATGCTCGCCCTTATCGACGTGATGAGAGAATTCAACGTTAAAAACCTTGTGTTCTCCTCGTCCGCAACGGTATACGGCAATCCGCACACAGTTCCCATAACCGAGGATTTCCCCCTTTCGACGACCAATCCTTACGGCTCTACCAAACTTTTTATAGAGTATATTCTTAAAGACGTCGCTAAGGCCGATCCCGAATTCAATATCGCAATTCTTCGTTATTTCAACCCCATCGGGGCGCATGCCTCGGGGCTTATCGGCGAGGATCCCAACGGAATCCCCAACAATCTTTGCCCGTATATAACCAAAGTCGCCGTCGGCAAACTCAAAGAAGTTCACGTTTTCGGCAACGATTATCCTACGAAAGACGGAACGGGCGTGAGAGATTACATCCACGTTGTCGATCTTGCGAAAGGTCACGTTCTGGCGGTTAACAAGCTTCTTACTAAACCCGGATTGTTTATAGTCAACCTCGGAACGGGCATCGGTTACAGCGTTCTCGATATGATCAAAGCTTTCTCCAAAGCGCTCGGCAGAGATATTCCTTACGTAATCGACCCGAGACGCCCCGGCGATATCGCCGAATGTTATGCCGATCCTACGCTTGCGTATAAGCTTATCGGTTTCAAAGCCGAAAAAACGCTTGACGACATGAGTCGTGACGCGCTTAACTGGCAGATGAAAAACCCCGACGGTTATCCTGACGACTGATTTCGGATTTTCAGCCCTTTCATCTGAGCGATGAAGGGGCTTTTCGCTATATATAATAAGGAAAAACGATAAGGGAAAACGACTATGGCGGACGGTAAACGAAAGATAAAATATTTTCTTAAAAACATTTTCTTTCCGCGCAATCTCACGTGTTCCGCATGCGGCAGGGAAAGCTTTACGGGTGGAATTCTTTGCGAAAAATGCCTTCTTGACAGGGAAGAAAATAACGAGTATATATGCGAACATTGCGGAGTTAAAACTCCCGTTCCCGTCGCGTATTGCGACAGATGCAGAAACAGGCTTACTTCTTTCGATACGGCAAGAAGCGCGTTCGTATACGACGGGGTTGTCGCTCTTCTTCTGCAAAAGCTCAAATACGGCGGGGAGAAATATCTTGCCGAGGAATTTGCGAAAGATCTTTACAAACTCTTTGCCATAAGCGTTACTCATGCGGACGGCATCGTGTGCGTTCCGATGAGCAGAAAGAGAGAACGCGAAAGAGGTTATAATCAAAGCGAACTTCTCGCCCGAAACCTTTCTGCGTTGTCGGGCGTGCCGTTTTTAGACGTAACCGTAAAGAGAAAAGAAACGGAAAGCCAGGTGGGTAAGGATTATAAGGGAAGACGTAAAAATCTTGACGGCAGTTTCGGAATATCCGATAAAAAAGCCGTCAGAGATAAAAGAATAGTTATCGCGGACGACGTTTCCACAACGGGAACCACCTCGGATATTTTAGCGGCGGCTCTTAAGGCGGCGGGTGCGGCGGAGGTGTTCGTTTTAACGGTTGCGTCGGTCGTGAAGAGAAAACCGGGCTTCGCAAATGAGGGCGAGAACGAGACGCCCGATAATGCGGACGTTGAGACGGAAAATTCGGAAATGGTCGGTTAATCGACTTATAGCCCGTCATTTACGCTTTAATGACGCGTGTTTGCGGTTAAAAGCCGCGATACGCGTTTTTTATTGACTTTTTTCTTTATGGTAAAAATATGAAAAATGCGGGTTTTTTCGTGTTCTCGTACTTAAATGTATTGAAATTTTGCTTTGAATGTAGTAAAATAGATATTGTATATATAGCAGAACGATAATCTGCACAACGGAGAATATATGGGACTTATCAGTTACATTTTGAACACCGATTCGAGAAGAAGTCTTAAAAAGATCGACTCTCAGGCGGAGAAGATTCTTGCGCTCGCACCGAAATACGAGGGGATGACGGACGCAGAGCTTAAAGACCAGACGCTTGTTTTGAAAGACCGTCTGAAAAACGGCGAAACGCTCGATCAGATTATGTACGACGCGTTTGCCGTCGTAAGAGAGGCGGCATACAGAGTTCTGCACATGCGCCACTACAAGGTTCAGCTCATGGGCGGTATATGCGTTCATCAGGGCAGAGTTGCGGAGCTTAAAACAGGCGAAGGTAAAACGCTTATGGCAACCCTTCCCGCATACCTTAACGCGCTCGGCGGAAAGGGCGTTCACATCGTCACGGTAAACGATTACCTCGCAAAGCGTGACGCGGAGTGGATGGGAAAGGTTTACAGATTTTTGGGGCTTACCGTCGGCGTAAACGTTCACGACATGACGGACGACCAGAAGCGCGCCGCGTATAACTGCGATATTACTTACGGAACCAACAACGAGTTCGGTTTCGACTACTTACGAGATAATCTTAAAGTAAGGCTCTCCGATATGGTTCAAAGAGGCCTTAACTTCGCTATCGTCGACGAGGTGGACTCCATTTTGATCGATGAGGCGAGAACTCCGCTTATCATTTCGGGCAGAGGCGAGAAGTCTTCCGACCTTTACGTCGAGTGCAATCGCTTTGTAAAAACTTTGAAGGAAGACGAGGATTATACCGTCGACTTAGAGGATAAAACCGTTCAGATAACCGAAGCGGGCGCGCGCAAAGCCGAAAGATTTTTCAATATCGAAAATCTTGCGGATATCGAAAACGGCGAACTCAACCACCACATTCAGCAGGCTTTAAAAGCGCATTTCATTTTCAAAAGAGATTCCGACTACCTCGTTTCCGACGGCGAAATCATAATCGTCGACGAGTTTACGGGTCGTCTTATGATCGGCAGAAGATATTCCGAGGGTTTGCATCAGGCAATCGAAGCGAAAGAAAACGTTACGATCAGAAACGAAAACAAAACTTACGCCACCATTACTTTCCAGAATTACTTCCGTCTTTACCATAAGCTTTCGGGTATGACGGGTACCGCGAAAACGGAAGAAGAGGAGTTCAGGACGATTTACGGTCTCGACGTTCTCGAAATTCCCACCAACAAGCCCGTTCAGAGAATAGATATGCCCGACGTGATCTATTCCACCGAAAAGGGAAAAATCAAAGCCATCATCGGCACAATTATGGAGTGTCACGAAAAAGGTCAGCCCGTGCTTGTCGGTACGGTAACCGTCGAAAAATCGGAAGAGATTTCGAGATGGCTTTTGAAAAACAAAGTAAAACACAATATCTTAAACGCTAAAAACCATAAAAAAGAAGCGGAAATCATCGCTCAGGCAGGTAAGAAAGGCGCGGTTACCATCGCGACTAACATGGCGGGTCGTGGTACCGATATTCTGCTCGGCGGCAACCCCGAATATCTTGCAAAGCAGGCTCTCGTCAAAGAGGGCATAACCGACGACGTTATCGAGCTTGCGACGTCTTACGTTCAGGACGTTTCGGACGAAGTTAAAGCCGTAAGAGAGAAATATAACGAATTATACGAAGACTTCAAGAAAGAAACCGATAAGGAAAAGGAAGAAGTCATCGCGCTCGGCGGTCTGTTTATTTTAGGTACCGAAAGACACGAGTCGAGACGTATCGACAACCAGCTCCGCGGCCGAAGCGGTCGTCAGGGCGACCCCGGTTGTTCGCTTTTCTTCATTTCGCTTGAAGACGATCTTGCAAAACGATTCGGAGGCGAAAGGCTTAAAGGCATATATAATACATTCAAGGTCGAGGAGGATACGCCTCTTCAGTCCAAGATGCTTTCCCGTTCGATCGAGAACGCGCAGAGAACCATCGAAGGCAAGAACTTCGGCATAAGAAAACACATAATTCAATACGACGACGTAATGAACATTCAAAGAACGGTCATGTACGGCGAAAGAATGAAGGTCCTTAAGGGCGAAAACGTTCACGGCGACGTGTTGAAGCTTATCCCCGATTTCGTTACTCAGATAATAACTTCCAACGTAAACAAAAATCAATCTCCGTCCACTTGGGATAAAGACAAGCTCAATAAAGCCCTCGAAGACAGAGCGCTTCCGAGAGATCTTAATTACGTTACCGACGAAATGCTTGCAAACTGGGATTACGACTATCTCGTCAAGCAGATTATAAATAAAGTAATCGAGTGTTACGAAGAGAAGATCGCCGCTTACAGAGAAGAGGGTATCGATTATAACGAGTTTGAAAGGTTTGTATTCCTCAAAGTCGTCGATAGCAAGTGGATAGACCACATCGACGCGATGGACAGGTTAAAACGCGGAATTTCTTTGAGAGGTTATGCGAACGAAGACCCCGTCATCGCGTATAAAAAGGAAGGTCTCGAGATGTTCGAGGAGATGACGGCAAGCATTCAGGAAGAAGTCGTCGCCGTTCTTCTTAAGTCGGAAATAAAGAAAGTTCCGCAAAAGGAAGAAAAGAAAGACCTTGTCGAAAACGGCGGAAGTCAGGGTACGGCTTCGAACGGACCGATCGTTAAAGCCAAAACCGTCGGCAGAAACGATCCGTGTCCTTGCGGAAGCGGTTTGAAGTTTAAAAACTGCTGCGGCAAACATCAATAAGACAATTTAACGATTATATAGCTTAAAGTGAGGGCTGTCTGCGATTTGCAGGGCAGCCTTTTTTATAGTTAAAACGTGAGTTAATCGACTTATAGATGGGTTTTTTCGATGTGATTAGATTTTAAATACGGCAATGTCGATTTAAAAATTCATATATAACGCGGGAGGAGAATAAAATTTATAAAGAATAATCGGATATTAAGGTGACGGATATATGGCGTTCGGGGATAGCTTTTTAAATTGTCTCGGGCTTAAAAACGAGCTTTGCCGTGCGGAATTTCGGGTGAGTTTGTTCGGGCAGGAGGGAGCTTTGATAAGCGGCGTTAAAAAAATTGCCGAGATAGGCGAAAAAAAAGTTTCTTTTTTAACTGCGAAAAAGAGAATTTCGGTAATCGGCGAAGGGCTTAAAATAACGAGTTACGGCGAAAAAGAAGTTGCGGTGTGCGGCAAAATAACCGATATTTCGGTTGAAAACGCGCGTTAAAATTACGCTGCGCTTATTAGCCACAGGTAATTGCGTTCAAACCCGCCAAAATGCCGATATTTACGCGCTTTTTGCCAAATTCGACTTCGCCCGTACCACAAAGTACGAACAAAGTCGCCTTCGTCAAAAATCATCGAAAATAGCGGCGTTTTGATTGCAAGCAAGTATTGCGCTGCGTTTTTAGGTTAAGACAAGGCGCGCGAGTGGCTTAATGCACAAGTATAAGCCACGAGCGCAACGCCGTATTAGCCAAAAACACAGTGCAAGACCGTGGTTCGAACGCAATTACCTGTGGCTAAGCGGAGCGGTTGTTCAAGGGGCGAAAAATTTCATGAAAGAAAACAAATTAAGCAAAAATTTGCGCGTGGCGTTTGAAATTAAGGCAAAATGCGATTTAAAATCCTTTATAGAGACGTTCAGACGTAAAAATATTCCTCTTTATGACATTAAAATCGCAAAAAATCGTATATCTTTTACGTCGCCTCTTTCAAACCGCGAAAAAATTTTTGCAATTTCCGACAATATGTGTTATAATGTAGTCGAGAAAGGCTATAAGGGTAAATTTGCGCTTTTTGCAAAAATGCTCGATAAAATCGTTCTTGCGGCGGTTTTCGTCGCGCTCGGGATTTTTGCGCGTGTTCGGGACAACCGCATAGGGAAAATAGTTTATCTCGGTGACGGCGCGGAGCTTAAAAAATCGATAGAGCTTGTTTTAAACGCCGAAAAAATAGGCGTGGGAACGAAATTCCCCGACGATTTAAACTCTTTATCGGGCAAAATAGCCTCTTCCGGTTCGGAATTTTCTTTCGTTTCGGTGAAAAAGTCGGGGCAGACGCTCGTTATCGAAGCGATTATGTCGATAGGCAAATCCATTCCGCTTAACGAGTGGAAAACGCGCATAGTAAGCCCGTGCGAAGGGATCGTAAGGCGTATATCCGTTTACGGCGGCACCGCTTTGACGGCGGTCGGGAGCGAAGTGAAAAAGGGCGACGTTCTAATCGGCGGGTTTTATGAGAAAAACGGCGAAAAGTTTGAAACAAATGCTTCGGGCGACGTCGAAATAATCGTAACCGAGGAGTTTACGCAAAAAACGGACGGCGAAGGCAAACTTTACGAGGACAGGCTGAAAGCCGTAGCCCGCGAGAGATTTTCGGATAAAGATATTCTTTCGATAGAAACGAAACTCATCGAACCCAAGACCTACCTTATCGCTTTAAGGTACGTCGTTTTGGCGAAATAGCAAAAGCCGATGAATGTCAAAATCGTGCGATAATCGACTTATAGCCCCGCTTTTATATAATATTTTATACTTAAAAAACAAATCGGAGAATTAAATTGGCTGAACATGTAGTTCGCGTCGAACTCGGGACATTGGACACGCTGTCAAAGCTTCTCGGCACGTTCGACGAAAATCTTAACATAATCGCGCGCGAAACGGGCGTAACCGCATACGTCGAAGGGACGAAAATCCGCCTTTCGGGAGACGAAAATCAGGTTCTGCTTGCCGAAACGGTGATAAACAAACTCGCTTCGATAATCCGCTCGGGCGAACCTATCGACAAAACGAGGATAATTTACTGCGTAGAGCTTGCGAAAGAGGGTAACGCGGAAGGCATAGAGAAGGTTATGTCGGGCGTTATCGCGATAACTTCGCGCGGCAAACAGATCAAATGTAAAACCGTAGGGCAGAAAAAATACGTCGACGCGATAAAGAAAAACACCGTCGTTTTCGGCGTCGGACCTGCGGGAACGGGTAAGACGTATCTTGCCGTCGCGATGGCTGTTTCGGCATTCAAAAACAAAGAAGTGGAGAAAATCATTCTCACTCGTCCCGCCGTCGAAGCGGGCGAAAAACTCGGCTTTCTGCCCGGGGATTTACAGACGAAAGTAGACCCGTATCTCCGCCCTTTATACGACGCTTTGCAGGAAATGTTCGGAATGGACAGTTATCTTAAACTCATCGAGCGCGGGATTATAGAAATCGCTCCGCTTGCATATATGCGCGGAAGAACGCTTTCAAACGCCTTTATAATTCTCGACGAAGCGCAAAATACGACAAAAGAGCAGATGAAAATGTTCTTAACGCGTATGGGCGACGGCAGCAGAGTGGTCGTAACGGGCGATTTAACGCAGATCGACCTTCCCGACGGAAAAAAGAGCGGGCTTAAACACGCCACGTCGATACTTAAAAACATCGAGGGCATAGAGACGGTATATCTCACGGCGAAAGACGTCGTCCGCCACGCGCTCGTGATGGAAATAATAAGGGCTTACGAAAGGGAAACGGAAAGGAAAGAGCTTGAAAACGTCGGAAATACCGGGAAACCCGAAAGCCCCGAAAACACTAAGAAAGAGGAAAGAGCCGACGGCGGATTCCGCCGTGCGGACAGGGAAAGAAAAGACTAATGTACTATCAATCGAAAAAAACGATAGAGTGGAAGAAAAAAGATTACACGAGGACGATATTGCTGTTCGCGTTGCACACTCTTATCATCATTGCGCTTTACGCGATAATGTTGTTCGTCAACGCGTTTAAAAGCGAGGTGGATACGATCGAGTTTTTAACCCGCCCGGAAACCATACGAAACCTTTTATACGTCGCGATATCGGTGTTGCTTATCGGCGCGTGTATTTATCTTTATTTTTACAACGAAAACAGAGATTTTATTTTAAGGTCCAAAAACATTCACATGGTGTTCGTCGTCATCGAGGTCTCGATCGTCGCCATGTATATTACGGGATTTTATCTGAACGTCAAATCCCGTCCGTTCGCGCTGTGCGCGCTTTTGATGCTTCTTCTCATCAACAAGCGTTCGGCGATCTTCATAAACGGCGTAACCTGTCTTTATATGTTTATGGCGGACGCGTTCTTAACCGTTTCGGCAGTGTCGGACATCACCGTTTATTCGTCGCTCGTTATAAGCTATACGACGAGTTTAATCGCGATTTATATCGTAAGTAAGGTCACTTCGAGGCTGAAAGTTTTCGTTACGGGCTTTATTATCGCCGTGCCGATTGCGATAAGCTATGCCATTCTCGATTTCGATATGTTTCTTCGGATGCCCTATAAAGCCGTGCTTGACGGGCTTTGGTCGGGAATGCTTTCGGTCGTTTTAATGATGGCGTTTCTTCCATTTTTCGAAAAGGTGTTCAACGTCCTCACCGTTTACAGGCTTACCGAAATTACCGACCACAAATCGGTGCTTATCAAAGCTCTTATAGAAAACGCTCCCGGGACGTTCAACCATTCGCTCGTCGTTTCCACGCTTGCGGAGTCCTGCGCGACGGCTATCGGCGAAAACGCATTGCTCGCGAGAGCCTGCGCTTATTATCACGATATAGGAAAGATTAAACAGCCCGACTTTTTCACCGAAAACCAGAAGGGTTACAATCCTCATAACGAGCTTACCCCCGAGCTTTCGACGGATATAATACGTTCGCACACGAAAGACGGTTACGATCTTATAAGAAAATATCATCTGCCGCAGATCCTTGCGGACGTTGCCCGTCAGCACCACGGCACGATGCCGATAAGGTATTTCTACGCTAAAGCGATGAAATACACCGAAGGCGAACTCGATATCGAAAACTTCTCCTATCCGGGGCCTAAACCGCAGACGAAAATCGCGGCGATTATCATGATCGCGGACGGGTGCGAGGCAAAGGTGAGAACTCTTCCCGATCGCTCGCACGAAAAGGTTGACGAAGCGGTGAGAGAAATTATCGAGGAAAGAATGGATTTAGGACAGTTCGACGAGTGCGACCTTACGATGTCGGATATCGATATCATAAGAAAAACGATAACCAACTCTCTTGCGGGCGTTTATCACGACAGAGTGGAATACCCCAAGCTCAGAATAGGCAAAAGGTGATTTATGGGGCAGCTTATCGTAATAAGACAGGACGAAGAACCTTACGAATTCGATAAAATCGCAGACGCGGTATATAAAAAACTCGGGCAGACGGACAAGCTTTCGATAGAACTCGATTTCGTTTCGCCCGAAGAAATACAAACGCTCAACAGAGAATATCGGGGCGTGGACAGAGTGACCGACGTATTGTCTTTTCCCTATCTCGACGGGGTGAAGGGCAAAGTTATCCGCCGCGAGGATTTCGGAGACGATATCGACGACGAAACGGACAGCGTTCTCATAGGCTCGGTTTGTATAAATCCCGAAAGAGCGAAAGAGCAGGCGGAGGAATACGGACACAGCCTTAAAAGAGAGGTTTGTTACCTTGCTTTGCACGGCTTTTTGCATTGTTTCGGCTTCGACCACATCGAAAAAGCCGACGAAGAGGAAATGACCGCGCTTGCGAACGAAATTATGGATTCGCTCGATATAAAAAGATAGCGCGAATTTTGAACAAGTTTCGAAATTTACTTCTCAAGTTTTTAAATGGCTGAATTATTTAAGGAAAAGATAAAATGAAATGCGGAACGG
>JAJWOJ010000399.1 GCA_021635425.1 Clostridiales bacterium
TTGCAAACTTTTCTTTGAAACCTTCATTGACTTATCGGCAAGTTCGGCGTTCTGACGAATAAATTCATTTTTGATTTCATCTTCGTCAAGCACGATTTTTTGCGCCATTTCTCTTATATCGCCAAGAACTATTTCTTCAAGGACAGGGGCAGTTATATGGTGCGAGAAACAATAAGATTTTCCGTATCGTTTGAGTCTTCCGCAGTCGAAATTATATCTGTAATCGTTTTTCTTTTTATCCCATACATAGCCCATTTTAAGTTTACCGCCACAATCGGCACAGTATAAAAATCCCGAAAGAGGGTGAGTAACGCCCATATGCATTCTTCGACCTCTCGCTCTCGATTTCATTCGTTCTTGCACTTTATCCCACAATTCTTGCGATATAATCGGTTCGTGAGCGTTGTATACGATAACCCATTCGCTCGGATCTTTATGTATCACCTTATGGTTTTTATATGAAACCGACGTAAATTTTTGTTGCGCCAAATGCCCGATATAAGCAATGTTTTTTAAGATAGGTCTGATTGTCGCTTGCTCCCAATAAGGGTGTTCGTTATTGTTATATTTTCTGCCGGTTCTTAAAAACGCAATTCGTCCTGCGCACGGAATATCTTCTTCGTTAAATTTCGCGGCGATTTTATCGGGACTGATACCCGAAGCATACATTTCAAAAATTCGCTTTACAACAGGCGCGGTTTCGGGGTCTATCTGAAAAGTTTTCTTTTCGTCCGTTCCTTTTATGTAACCGTATGGAGTTCTCGACGCGCTGAATTTACCCTCGATTGCGTGCGCTCTTTTTATTGCTCGAATCTTTTTACTCGTATTTGCCGCATGCCACTCGTTAAAAACGTTCATAATAGGAAGCATTTCCATTGAACCGCTGTCGCGATTTTCCGTATCGACGTTATCCTGAATGGCGATAAAACGTATACCGAATGCAGGAAAAACGTAATCGATATACTGTCCGACTTCTATGTAGTTTCGCCCGAAACGGGATAGGTCTTTTACGATAATAGTATTGATTACGCCTGTCTTTGCGTCGTCTAACAATCTTTGCACTCCCGGACGTTGGAAAGTCGTTCCCGATATACCGTCGTCGATATACTCGTCGTGAATTTGGATGCCGTGTTCAACCGCATACTTGCGAAGTATCGACCTTTGGTTTTCGATAGACAACGACTCGCCTTGGCGTTCGTCTTCTTGGGAAAGCCTTAAATACAAGCCTGCGATGTGATTTTTTGTTTTCATAGTGCTTAACTCCTGTTTTCGTAATAATTATTTGTTGCAATTTTCTTCATAGAAATATCAAATTCCCGATTGCCGTTAAAGTATCTTTGGATTTGATATGTTTTTCCGCCTATAACTCTTTTCTTGATGGCGGAAGGGGAAAAGATATAACAGTTGTCGAAATTCTCATCTTCTGACAAAAATACTTTTTTTACATTGGTTTCCATTGCGTTCAACTCCTTTTTTTAGATTTTTTTTGTTTTGGGATTTGTCTTTCGACGGAAACGAAAAAAACGATAACGTATGCAAATTTTGCTTACTTTTTGTCTTAATTCTTTTCCGTCAAGGGTTGCGCCAAGCAATGCACTTTACCCTTGACGAAAAAGACGTTCTCGTTTACGCTTTCCGACTCGAAAGACATAAAATTTTCAGTTACACTTGGGCATTTTGTCTATAACTTCTTTACTGACTTCGCCGATGATTTCGCCGTCGCTGATACAAGTAAAATTATCGAAAAGTAATGCTTTACGGTCGTCTATGCCTATCGGACAGGCTATATCGTCTTCTAAAATATCCGACTTGAAAAACGTCGGTAATTTGCCGCCGTAGACTAATCGCTCGCCGGACTTTTCCATATATTTCGTTATGTACTTAACGGCACTCGATAAATCGTCTGGATGGCAGATTTGCTTAAAATCGTTTCTGCCGAAATGTTTCAAAAAATGCGTGTTTTGCAAGGTTGTTTGCATGCGGTGGTTTCGGGTGTCGTAGTCTTTTACTTCTTCAAGATTGCCTATCATTTTGTCCTTTGGTATATGGAATATTCCGTGAAAATGTAGTCTGTCGGTATCGTTACCGCGCTCCCAAACGCCCACATATTTCCAACCTTTTCTCGCTACAAGGTGTTTTAGGGTGTTAGCCAACTTTTTGCGGAACGTTTCTTCGGTATGTAGTTCGTCCGAGTAGGTAAAAGTTACAAAATAGTCCCAACGTTGCAACCTGAGTTTTCG
>JAJWOJ010000400.1 GCA_021635425.1 Clostridiales bacterium
GGCATTTTTATCCAAGGTCATCAATGTGATTTGAAATCAAATATAAAAATAAAGTTGCGCGAGGAGCGAAAAAATGACAAAAACCAAAGTTATATGTTTTGCTAACAACAAAGGCGGTAGCGGAAAATCTACCACGTGCGCGAGCCTCGGGTATGCGTTTGCGGCGAGGGGTAAAAAAGTTCTGCTTGTAGACGGCGACATGCAGCTTAACCTCACTTTGTCGTATTTCGACGAGGACAAGGCTCTCGAAATAGCTAAAGGCGAAAAGAATCTCTATGCGGCAGTTAAGGAACAAAAACCGCTGACAGAGTATATTTATAAAACAGATTACGAAGGCGTTGACATAGTTCCGTCGTCAACGCTCATGAGTTCGGCGGAATTCGAACTGTACAGCAAATGGCAAAGGGAATTCATTTTAAGAAAAATGCTGAAACCCGTGCTTGACGAAGGCGTTTACGATTACGTTCTTATCGACGCTCCGCCCACGCTCGGGTGTTGGGTGATGAATATTCTCTGCGCTTCTGACAAGCTTATTCTGCCCGTCGAAGCAAGCCCGTGGGGGCTTTTCGGCTTGGCTAACATGTTCGATTTCGTGGCGCAGGTCAAAGAAATATCCCCCGCCCTGAGCTTGGCGGGCGTTGTCGTTACGAAGGTCGATACAAGGAAAAATTACGTCAAACAAACCCTCGAAACGCTTAAATCCACTGAAGGAATTTCTGTTTTCGACAATATTATTCATATCGACAGCTCGGTCGAGTGGGCGCAGGATAATTCCAAACCCGTCGGCGCGTTCAGAAAATCGACGAGATCGGCAACGGAATACGGTTTGCTTGCAAACGAACTGCTCGAAAAATTATAAAATACGTGTTGAAAAAATACGTGTTGAATTAAAGGCGGCAAAGTTTCGGCTTGCCGTAAAAAATAAAAATTCAGGAGGAAATTTATTATGCCTATCGGAAAAGACAGCGTAAAAAGAGCCGTAACGGCTAAAAAGGTTGCAAAACCGGAGTTTGAAACGACCGAATACAATATGGTCGAAGTGTCCGTTGCGGATATTTCGTATAGGGCGGCAAAGGCTTGCCCCGCTTTGGTCGAATCGGTTAAAGAAAACGGAGTTATACTCCCCGTCGTGGTTATAAAAGACGGCGATTCGCTTAAGCTTTTAGACGGCGCAAAGCGCTTAAACGCCCTCAAAGAGCTTAAAATTCCCGTGGTAAAAGCGGTGGTTTTAAACGGCGACGTTAAGAAAATCAAAGCCGAACTTAAAAAATGCACGCCCGAAAATTGCGAGGCAAAACCCGCGGCTAAACCCATGGAAGAATGCAAGCCGCTTGACGTAAAGGAAGAAAAATTCGAACTCGTCAAAAGACTCGGCGAAGACGACTTCCCCGTCTATCTTCTTTAATTGTTCTAAGCCTGTTCGGGGAGGGATTTTCTCTCCCCGAAAAACCATGCAATCATCGATAAAATATGCCGATAATCGACTTATAGACCGCTTTCTATGAATACATACGACTTTGACGAGACATTATATTACGGAGACAGCGAGTTTCATTTTATAGAGTATATCTTTAAAAAATATCCTCTTGAGATGAAAAAATACGCGCGCAGATATAAGTTTTACAGATTCCTGCAAAAGAAGCTCAATCTTATTTCGAGAGATAAAGCGCGGGTTAAAATATTTGCGTTTTTGAAAGTCCTTCGCGATGTCGATAAAGACCTCGAAGAATTTTGGTCGTCTCACGAAAAAAATATCAAAAAGTGGTATTACGACCTGAAACGCTCCGACGACGTGATAATTTCCGCCACGCCATCATTCATTTTAGAGCCGATAGTAAAAAAGCTCGGCGTTTCGCTTATCGGAACGCTCATGAACAAAAAGACGGGCGAACTCACGGGAACGTACAATTTCGGCGAGGAAAAAGTAAGACGATTCAAAGAGATTTACGGCGACGTTATCCCCGACAAATTCTATTCCGATTCCCTTTCGGATTCTCCCATGGCAAACTACGCAAATGAGGCGTTTCTCGTCACAGGCGACGGAATTTCGCCTTGGAAAGGCTGATTTTAAGCGAATTTACAGGCAAAAATCGACGACCATAATAATTTTTTCATAAATTGCGGAAAAGTATATCAAAAAAGTTGTTTTTTTTAAAAGTATATGCTAAAATAATATGGCGTTGAAAGAGCGGCTCTCGGAACTTCTCTGTTTTAAAGCTG
>JAJWOJ010000401.1 GCA_021635425.1 Clostridiales bacterium
AGCAACTGGATAAACATGTTGATATAATTTTACGCCGTATGAAAAAAGTAATTGCCGGCGAACAAAGTGGCATATCAAAAAGGAACAATTGGCACGGCGGCGGTTCGTTCGTTTATTGCGAACTCGCACAACTCAATGATAAATACTTAAAAGCAATAACTAAAGCCGAAAATGATGAACAACTAAAAAGTGTATGGCTTGAAATAGCAAAGAACGGGTTTATAAGCAGTTACGTTAGTCCGCAAGAAATCGATCCGAACGCCGACGATTTCAAATCTCTGTCATTTGAGGATAAAAAAAGACTGTTCCTTGCATTGCTTGATAAGAATATGCTTTATGTCAACTACTGTGATATCGACGACGAAACCTACGATATATCAGAAGCGGATAAGGCATTCACAAACAGTTTTTATAAGGAGTCGTAACTATGCCGTTTCTTTTTGAAAAAATTGATACACTAAAAGAAGTCGGTTATTATAGCGAACTTCCGCAGTATATCAAAGAAAACCTGAATCCGGATTTTGAACTTCGCTCTTATCAAGAGGCGGCTTTTTGCAATTACATAACGTATTTTGAAAATCCGAAAATACGACAAAAACCAACGCAAACGCTGTTCCATATGGCAACAGGAAGCGGAAAAACACTCATTATGGCGGGACTTATGCTCTATCTTTATAAGCAAGGGTACCGTAACTTCCTTTTCTTTGTAAATTTAAGTAATATTGTCCGCAAAACAAAGGAAAACTTCCTTACGCAAACATCATCGAAATATTTGTTTGCCGAAAATCTGATTTTAGACGGCGAGCGTATAAAGGTAAAAGAAGTAAGCAACTTTCAAAATATTGACGAAAATGCAATAAACATTTGTTTTACTACAATACAAGGATTGCATTCAGATATGTGGACTGTAAAAGAAAACAGTCTGTCTTTTGATGATTTTTATGGCAAGAAAATTGTTCTTATTTCGGACGAAGCACACCATTTGAGTGCAAGCACTAAAAAGCAAAACGATGATGACAATATAAAGAGTTGGGAATATACCGTTGAACGAATTTTTAATTCAAGTCCCGAAAATGTGTTGTTGGAATTTACAGCGACATGCGATATAAAAAATCCGGATATTTTCAAAAAGTACGAGAATAAAATCATTTTTGATTATCCGCTATCGAAATTCCGAGATGATTTATACTCAAAAGAGATAAAAACACTTCGTACCGATAGCCCCGTTTTCGATAGGTCGTTGCAGGCTGTTCTTTTGAGTCAATATCGGTTGAAGGTGTTTCAAGATAATCGATTGAATATAAAACCCGTTATATTGTTAAAATCGCATCGCATTAAAGACAATGCAAACAATATGGCTGCTTTTATATCGGGCATATCTGCTCTTACCGGCACAAAAATACAAGAAGTATTTGATACTATTCGCGGGCAGGCTCCTATAATGCAAGAAGCGTATGATTATTTTGTTAAAAACGGAATATCATTCGACCAGTTGGCACAGGAAATCAAAGAAGATTTCTCGGCGATTCACTGCATTTCAGCAAACGAAGATAAAGAAATTGAGAAAAATCAGTTGATATTAAACTCTCTTGAAGATATCGACAACCCTTATCGTGCCGTATTTGCCGTCGATAAGTTAAACGAAGGTTGGGATGTACTGAATTTGTTTGATATTGTGCGTTTGTATGAAACTCGTGACGGAAAAAACGGTAAACCCGGCGCGGGGACAATTTCGGAAGCACAACTTATCGGACGCGGAGCAAGATATTGCCCATTCAGAATTGACGACGAACAACCGAAATATCAAAGGAAATATGATGACGATGTTGACAATCAACTTCGCATCTGCGAGACGTTGTATTATCATTGTTGGAACGAACCGAGATATATCAGCGAATTACATACCGCCTTGCGCGAAATCGGACTTGATCTCGAAGGTATAGTTACAAAAAGATATAGCCTTAAAGACTCGTTCAAAGCCGATGAATTGTATCAAACAGGATATGTATTTACAAACGAAAGAATGTTGAAAAGCCGTGCTGACGTTCACGAACTGCTCCCGTCGGTAAGAAATAAAATTTACGATGTCGCCATATCGGTTGGACGTGGTTGCGAAGATGTCGTTTTAGAAGAAATTTCAAGCGATAAAAGCGTTGAAACACATTCTATCACAATGACATTCAAGGAAATTGCGGATATCAATTATTCGACCGTAAAC
>JAJWOJ010000402.1 GCA_021635425.1 Clostridiales bacterium
GCAATTTCGCTTTGAGTATTATTTCTGTATTTTCTCATTATTATTTTCTTTTTTTCTCTCGGAGGAAGCCTTTCGATCATACTTTTTAAAAGTATTTTATCGATCATATCGTCTTCTCTCTCGTCGGAAGGAATCCTGTCGATCAGCTCCGTTTTTTTATCGTCGCCGTTATCGACGGACGAATCGTATAAAGACAGCGGAATTTTCGAGCTGTCAAGGGCGAGTATGACGTCCTCTCTTTCGATTGAAAGCGCGGCGGATATTTCCTCGACGGAAGGCGTTTCGCCGTTTCTGCCGCTGTAATCCTCCACAAATCTGTTTATTTTAGCCGCCTGTGATTTTATTATTCTTGAAACCTTTATACTTCCGTCGTCGCGCAGAAATCTTTTCACTTCGCCGAGAATCATAGGCACGGCATATGTCGAAAAGACAACCCCGAATTTTTCGTCGAAATTCTTTATCGCTTTTAAAAAACCTACGCAACCGAGCTGATAAAGGTCGTCGTATTCGACGCCTTTATTCTTAAATCTGCGGATAATACTCTTTATTAAAAGCGAATTGTTTTCAAGCAATATTGCGGCGGCTTCCTTGTCGCCTTTTTTAGCTTTTCGTAAGTAATAAACGGTCTTTTCCGCATCAAGCATGACAAAACTCCCTTTTCAGGCAACCGAAGTTATCTTCTTTGTCATATCGACGACCGTGCCGACGTTCTGCCCGGAAATGACCTTAACCTCGTCCATAAACGTTTTGATTATGGTAAAGCCCATTCCCGAACGCTCCTCGTCGGGCTTCGTGGTATAAAACGGCTCTAAAGCCGCTTCTAAGTCGTCAATACCCACTCCGCTGTCCGAAATAACGATATGTACGTTGTCGTCGTCGATTTCGGCAAGCATCGTCACCTCCCCCACCGTATCGGGGTAACCGTGAACGATAGCGTTCGTCACCGCTTCGGACACTGCCGTTTTTATATCGGTAAGTTCCGCGATATTGGGATTAAGCGGAAGCAAAAAAGAAGCGATAACGTTTCTTGCAAAGCTTTCGTTTTCCGAAAACGAATCAAATTTCAATACCATTCTATTTTTCATTATATTTATGCTCCGTATTATATTTTAGGCATTATTTCGTAAATACCCGATATTTGCAGTATTTTATTTATACTGACGCTCGGGCTTTGAATGTAAACGGGAATTCCTATTTTTTTAAGCAATTTATATCTTCCGAGCAAAACTCCTATTCCCGTACTGTCCATAAAAGTCGTTTTCGAAAAATTGAAAATAACGCATTTTATATTTTCGGAAGCCGCGATGGCGTTTTCAATTTCCGCTTTTGCAAATCTTGCCGTATATTCGTCGAGTTCGCCGCTTAAATATATGTAAAGCTTTCCTTTTGACTCAGCGTATTTAATTTCCATAGTTCACCTCACGACAAAAATATTAGCATATATAAAGGTAAATATTTTATCCCGTTTTGTCGAATCCGAAGTTATTTTGAAGTTTTAGCCCATAAAAAAATCGCCTTACGGCGACTTTTTAAATTTTTATCAGTAATTTTCTGCGTTAATCTCGAAATAGCTCTGAGGATGATTACATGTGGGGCAAATTTCAGGGGCTTTCTCTCCGACAACGATATGTCCGCAATTTCTGCATTCCCAGACCTTTACGGAACTTTTTTCAAAAACTTCGTTATTTTCTATGTTTTTCAATAAAGCGCGATATCTGTCTTCGTGATGTTTTTCTATCTTTCCAACAAGTCTGAATTTAGCCGCAAGCTCATGAAAACCTTCCTCATCGGCTGTTTTTGCAAAACTTTCGTACATATCCGTCCATTCATAATTCTCGCCGTCTGCCGCATCCGAAAGATTTTCGGCTGTCGTGCCTATTCCTTTCAATTCCTTAAACCATAATTTGGCATGTTCTTTTTCGTTTTCCGCCGTCTTTAAAAACAATGCGGACATCTGTTCATACCCTTCCTTTTTAGCAACCGAAGCGAAATATGTATATTTATTTCTTGCCTGACTCTCCCCTGCAAAAGCAGCTTCGAGATTCTTTTCGGTTTGAGTTCCCTTGTATTTTGTTTCTTTCATAGTTTTAACCTCCGGTGATTATTATTGATATTATATCTCATTTACTATAATATGTCAAATAAAAAAATGTGTTATAAATAAGGTTTAAAAGGCAATAAAACAGTTGCAAAAAATAAAATAATGTAGTATAA
>JAJWOJ010000403.1 GCA_021635425.1 Clostridiales bacterium
AGATAAAAACATTCGACTCCTTATTGAATCCTGCCGCAAGCAATTATTTCCGTATTTTAAACTTAAGCTTTCGGCTTCATTTTGAGGCTTTTTCCCTGATTTTAAATCAATAAAGCCATTTTAGTTTGTTTCTGTTGTCCGGAACAGGGTCGAATCCTCCCTTATTAAAGGAATTACACCTTAAAATCCGCCAGACGGTGAGAATTATTCCTATAAAAAAATTATGTTTTTCAAACGCTTCGATGGCGTAAACGCTGCAAGTGGGAGTGAAAATACACCCCGAATGCAACGACGAAGATATATATTTTTTATAGAATTTCAGGATAGCTATAACTATCCCGTTCAATATCCTCATTTAAAGGTTTTCCTTTTTTTTCAGATAATTCAAATCCGCAACGAACGTATCGAAAGAATAGTCCTCCCTTACCTTCGGCAATATAACTATGCGGTAATTCTTCTTTAAATCCGAAAAAGCGACCCGCGCGCTCGCGCGAAGAAGCCTTTTTATTTTGTTTCTTTTAACCGCGTTGCCGTGTTTTTTGCTTACGGAATAACCTATTTTAAATTCGTTCGACGGAAAATACAGCATCGTAAGCGATTTTGAAAACCCTTTTTTTCCTTTTGAAAAAAGCTTGTCGAAATCGCTTTTACGTTTCAATCTGTATATCAATTGCTTTTATCAGTAAGAAAGTTTCTTACGTCCTTTGTTTCTTCTTCTTTTAAGCACGTTTCTGCCGGACTTCGTTGCCATTCTCTTTCTGAATCCGTGAACCTTGTTTCTGGTTCTTTTCTTGGGTTGGTAAGTTCTTTTCATGATGTTTACTCCTTGCTTCGGGCATCTTTGTGTCTTTATGCCTCAAATTATTTTTCTTTTACTTGTTAAAAATATACCTGTAGTCGATTCGGGAAATTATAAAAAATCACACCTCTTCCGAGTATACCCGAACATTATAACGGTTTTCTTTTCGTTTGTCAATTATTTATGTATTTATTTTCAAGAATTTATTCTTATCGGTAAAATAAGATAGAGATATTCCTCTCCCGAATACGGGCGGATTATGCACGGCGAAATGGAACTGTTCATGTTGATGTTCACGAACTCGTCTCCCGCGGCTTTCAAAGCGTCGCAAAGATATTTAGAGTTGAAAGCTATGTTCACGTCCTTTCCGTCGAGATTTATAATTACGTTTTCGTTTACGTTTCCGCTTTCGGAATTACTTAAAACGTTGATGTTGTTATCCTTTATGTCGAGCTTTATAAGGTTTTTGTTTTCTTTTGCAACGACGGACGCTCTTTCCAACGAATTTAAAAACGCAATTCTGTTAACCCTCACCGTGGTTAAAAATTCCTTCGGGATAATCTGCTCGTAGTTAATGAATTCGCCCTCTAAAAGCCTCGTGATGAAAACCGTTCCGTCAACTTCTATCATAAGGCTCTTTTCTTCCGAAACAAAGGTTATTTCCTCTTCGTCTTTATCGAGTAGCCTCGAAATTTCCGCAACGGCTCTTGCGGGAACGACAAGTTTGAAATCGGACGTCGAATTTCTGAGCTTCTTTTTTGCAACCGCAAGGCGGAATCCGTCTAAAGCGACGCACGTAAGCTCGTTATCCTTAACGGAGAAAAGCTCCCCTTTTAAAATAGGTCTGCTTTCGTCTGTCGAACAGGAGAATACCGTTTTATTTATAATATCCTTAAAATCCTTCTGAAGAATGGAAAAAGCCTTTTCTCTGAGATCCTTCTTTATGGCGGGGAACTGATCGGCAGGAAGAGTGGAAAGATAAACTTCGGACGAACCATATATTATTTTAAGCTTGTTGTCGTCGCCTATCATAAGCTCGACCTGATCTTCTCCCTCGAGCTTTTTCGTAAACTCCGCAAAAAGTTTGCCGGGAACGACGAAAGTTCCTTCCTCTATGGTATCCGATCTTATCGTTTTTTCTATAGCAATTTCCATATCGGTTGCGGCGAGGGTCATTTCGTCGCCTTTAACCGTCATTTTGATACCTTCCAATATCGGATTTGTCGTTTTTACGCTTATTGCCTTGGATACTTTCATCACGGCGTTGGACAGGTCGTTTCCGTTAACTAAAACTTTCATACTCTTTTCCTTTTGTTTTATTTGCCTTTGCTTGTCCGTTTTTTCCGTCGCGGCTTCGCGAAAGGCATTTCCTATGATTGATATTATTTTTTTTATTAAATTTAACAGTAGT
>JAJWOJ010000404.1 GCA_021635425.1 Clostridiales bacterium
ATTATATACAATAATGTTCTGCGGGTTTTGCGTAAAAGCTCGTAAGAGCGCTCGAGGAGGGCTTTGTCGTATGGCATATTTCAGAATTTCTCTTGCGGGAGATCTCGGAAGCGGGAAAAGTACCGTGGGGTCTATTTTAAAGGAAAAATTTTATGCCGATATAATTTCTATCGGGAAAATTCAACGCGAAATGGCTGAAAAGCTCGGAATGGATACAACCGAATTCAACGTTTATCAGGAAACCCATCCCGAACTCGACAAAGAGCTTGACGATAAACTTGCCTCTTACGAGAATAAAGAGGGCAGTTTCATTTTCGATTCGCGCATGGCGTGGCATTTTGTGCCGAGCGCGTTCAGCGTGTATCTTAAATGCGACCCGGAAATCGCGGCGGAAAGGGTTCTTAAAGCAAAACGCGAAGACGAATCTTACGAAAGCGGCGAAGAGGCTCTTAAAAAGCTGCAGGAGAGAAGGGAAAGCGAAATTCAGAGGTATAAAACTTTTTACGGCGTTGACATAATGGATATGAACAATTACGACGCCGTTATAGATACGACGGGAAAGGAACCGAAAGACGTAGCCGACGAGATTATTTACGAGTGGGCGAAAACTCTCGACCTTAAGATTTTAAATCCCTGTAACCCCGATTGAACTTCAGCCGCATGCGATTGCGGCGTTAAAACGATAAAAAGATAACAAATATCAAAAAGGAACAAACGATTATGCATTGGGCAGAGAGAATTGCGGAAGAACTTATTAACGAAAACCCTTTAAAGGAAGAATTTTTATGCGTTGCGGGAACAAGCCCCTCGGGGTCTGTTCATATCGGCAACTTCAGAGACGTTGCGACGCCTCTTTTCGTCGTCGAGGCTTTAAAGAGAAAAGGGAAAAAAGCACGGCTTATGCTTTCCTGGGACGAGTTCGATCGTCTCAGAAAAGTCCCGAAAAATATTGCCGCAATTGCTCCCGATTTCGAGAAGTATATCGGCATGCCGTATTGCATGATTCCCGATCCTTACGGAAAATATTCTTCATTTGCGGAGTATAACGAAAAAGAATACGAGGAATCTTTAAAAGAACTCGGTATCGATATCGAATACAGATATCAGGGAAAAGAATATCGTTCGGGCAGATATGTCGAAGGCATAATCACCGCCATGAAGAGAAGAAAGGATATTTACGATATCCTTATGAGGTATAAAACGCAGGACAGCGACGAGGGAGAAAGGGAAAATTATTACCCGATAAGCGTTTACTGCTCGAAGTGTAATAAAGATTTCACGGAAGTTCTTTCGTACAACGAAGATACCGACGAGATAACGTACAGATGCAAAGCGTGCGGAAACACCGAAACGGTTAATCTTCGCGATTATCACATGGTGAAGCTCATGTGGAAAATCGACTGGCCGATGCGTTGGGGCGTCGAAGGGGTTGATTTCGAGCCGGGCGGAATAGACCATGCGGCGGCTTCCGGGTCATACGTCGTGGCGAAAGATATCGCAAAAGAAATTTACGGCGTAAAAGCGCCGAAATTCCAGCCCTACGGATGGCTTTCGATTGCCGGTCTCGGAGACATGCATTCTTCCACGGGAAACAATATCACTCCCGCAACCGTTCTCGAGGTGTACGAACCCGAGATGGTAAGATGGCTTTTTGCGAAATATGCGCCTACGGACGCTTTCGCGTTTAACTTCGACGATACGATTATCCGTCATTACAGCGAATTCGATAAGGGTCTCGAAGCCGTTAAAAACGGCGAAGCGGACGATTACAACAAAGTCGTTTACGAGCTTTGCATGATTCACGGAATAAACGTTAAGGCAAAAGTTCCGTTCGGCGTACTCGCTTCGGTTGCCCCCATCGTCGATTTCAATCCTAAAGCCGTAAAAGATATTCTCGCTAAAATAGACGTCGAGTTTGACGAAAGGGACGAAGAGAGACTTATCAGGGTTAAAAACTGGATAACGAAGCATCAGCCGTCCAAGATGTACAAGCTTTTGGAGAAGAGAAACGACGAGTATTACGCAGGGCTTTCGGATGAAGAAAAAGACGCCGTTAAAAAGCTTGCGGACTACATTTCCGGACACGACGGCATAAAAGAGCAGGAAATACAGCAGTATCTTTACGGAATTATCAACGATCCGTCGCTTACGAAAAAAGAAAACATGGCTCGTCAGCAAAAATTCTTTGCCGTATTCTATAACG
>JAJWOJ010000405.1 GCA_021635425.1 Clostridiales bacterium
TGTTAAGAAACCACAGTTTGCCGCATAAGTGCCGCTTTTATTTGTCTTTAACGCAGCCTCAAACGTCGCATATTGAATCTTTCCTTCTTTTGTAAATATTTTTCCTTTCGTATTTGCTTTTGCTCCTACGATTGCAATGTTTTTGATAACAGAAGTAGAAGGCAGCATTCCGAACATCCCGCCATAGCCGCTTGTCACGTTATAAACAGTATGTCCTTGTCCGTCTATGATGCCATACCAACTTACGCCGATTTTTTTGTCTATACCAAGACCGTGACCATCATCGCCAAACCCGACGGGAGCCATCGTAAAGTCGAAATATTCGCCGCCTTTATTGATGTCCGCACCAAGCACAAAGTATCCGTCACGAAGCGCATCAGCATTGCTCGTCTTTTCAGTTCCGTAACCTCTGTTTTCTTTCACACCCTGATAGTATTGCGTTTGGATAAGTTTGAACTCGTCTACGTTCATAACAACCATTGTAACAAACTTAAACGTCTGCTTATAGATTACTTCTTTTGTTTCGATAAGGATTGTATGGATACTATCTCCTACCGAAATCCCGAAATTATGCGTGTCGATACGGAAACCGGACGACGCACTGTCAAACATTGCAACGTTTTCAACCAACTGACCGTCAATTGTAACTTTCACGACGGTATTATTTTTCGCCGTCAATAAACCCGACGTATAAAGATGGAACTCTTCGCCTTCGTTGCGGTGATATTCGAAAATAACGTTTTCGGGAGCGACAACAGGTTCTTTCGCACTTATCTGAATATCTCCGATAATATAATTCGAATCTATCATATAAGTTCCGGACGAGATTTCAATAACGGGTATGGAATTTCCATCGCAAGTGGCAATTATCGAAATCAAATCGCCCTCTACCGTAAACGTATATCCGACTCCTTCATATGCCTTGCTATTGCCCGTGAACGTAGCCCAACTGTCAGAAGCAAACGTTACGTTGTGCGATACCGCATCAACTTGCTTTGCAGTGATTACAACGTCACCGTTAATGTCTTTTCCTTTTATCGTATAAACGTTTCCGTTTACTTCGGGAATGTAAGGTACGCCGCCGATTGTGATTTCAATCGTATTGACTTTATGAGTAGTAGCCGTATCAATCTCTTTAAGCGTTATAACGTAATCCTGTCCGAGTTTCACTTTACCGTTTTCGGCTCCCGTACTTTCTTTAATCAGATTATCATCGTCCGAAATCGTAACGTTATAGACGGCTTCTTCATAACGGGCATACAAAATAATGCAACCGCTATCGCTGTCAATCCAACTCATCGGCAACGATTCAATCGACTCCAACACGTCTCCGTCAGCCGTCAAAGCCCAACCAATAAATCTATAACCGACTGCGGCTGTTATATCGGTAGGTAACTGAACGTTCGCTCCGACGACAACCTTTTTATCTTCTATAACCTGATTCGTATTACCGGCTGCCGTATTATTGAATCTTAACGTGCGACGCATATCAAAAATACCGTTTGAGTCAACAAGCATATTTACTTTGTTTGCCCAATCATTCGGCCATGTAACATTTGCGCCGTTCGTAAATTCCCACGTCGTGCCGCCCGAAGGATTCTTTCCGGAGTATGCGATAGTGTCTGCATCGCCTGCCTGATCATAACGATGACGGAAACGCACATAGACTTCACCGTTCGCCGAATCGTTCTCAAGAATACCGTTTTCAAAGCCATAGGGAATCAACAACTCGTAAGTCGTTACCAAATGATGCCCCGCTTCTGCAACGAATGCCGCAGCGTTATTCTTTTTCGCAATCGTCGTATTGCCTGCCACAGACTTATCTATCCGCGAGATAAAAGCAACGACTTTTCCTTTATCGGTATATCCGGACATTCTGCCATCGGCATGAAGGAACAGGTTAACCATTGAACCGTTAGCATTCCGATAGCTCAACATAACGTGATCGATTACGTCATGTATACCGGACGGTTTGCCATTATAGTAAACAACCGTTTTCGAAGTTACTCGAACCGCGATACGCAGTCCTTCCGCAGTTTTCTTGCCGAAAACTTCCAATTTGTTGGCGCGATTGGTATCCGTATCGTTATACACGAGCGAATACTTTCCGTATTCGTTTTCCGCGATAATACCGTCGATTCCGTCCGTAACGACCAAACTCGTTATTCCATCTTTATCGATAATATTAAGATTACCTTTAACG
>JAJWOJ010000406.1 GCA_021635425.1 Clostridiales bacterium
TATTCACGTTCTTTTTGATTCGGAGTCTTGTATTGCAGTTTTGCGTGAGGACGTCGCTCGTTATAGAACTCGATATAATCGTCAACGGCTTTATAAAAATCCTTTTATGAATGATATTTTTTCTGTATAATTCTTCGCGTTTTAACGATGCGAAGAACGATTCCATAACAGAATTATCATAAGGAACATATGCTCGGGAAAATGAATGTGTGATATGCAATGATTTCAGATAATTGTTCAACCCTTCAGATAAGCCAAATGGACATAAAACTTATTTTCAGGGATTTTTTGTTACTGTGTGATAACGGAATCTATATCGATTTTGTAGTAGATATGGATTTCCTGCGGTTTGTTCGTAACCGATTCTTTGCCGCCGATAACAAGGTGGTCGAATAACGCCAAGCACATTTCACGAGTTAAAGCAGGCGAATTGAAATAGGTTTTCAACCTGCGAATAAACTCGTCCACATCCGTTTTTGCCTGCGTTATTTCGTTAAGTCCTTGCGAAAGAGAAGTAATTTTTTCTTTCAGTTCCGTTTGTTCGGCGATGTACTTTTCAATCAGTTTCACGCACACGTTTTCGGGAATCTTACCGGATACTTTTTCTTCAAACGCCGCCTCAATCAGTTTATCAAGGTCGTTTAAGCGTTTTTCGGCACGGTTCAGGTCTTTCTTCACGTCGGCTTGATTCTTGTCCGCAAGCGAGGATTGCCGCTGTAAATATCGCTGTTTGAATTCCGATTCGTGACCTATAATCATTTCGGCTTTAGCGGCGACGTCGTTTTTCACGAGTTGTTCCAAAACGGGAGCCGTAATAAAATGGCTGAAACAGGCTGACGAACCCATACGCGACTTTGTGCCGCAGTTAAAATTGAAATAAACCGTTTCCTTGCCCGTGCGCTTTGACGTTTGCGTGTTCCAACCGAGCCTCATTTTTGCGCCGCAGTCCGCGCAGAACATCAATCCCGACAGCGGATGCATAAAACCTCGTTGCGTATGTTTTCCGTGTCCTACGGCTTTCTCGACTTCCTTGACTTTATCCCAAAGTTCTTTTGAGATAATTGCTTCGTGTGCGTTTTCGACGACGATCCACTCATCTTCCGGACGGCGTTGCCACTTGTGATTTTTGTATGAAATTGTAGTAGATTTGTGTTGAACCAAATTGCCGATATACGCTTGATTCGATAAAAGCGTTCTTAAAACTGCGGTGTGCCACAAATGCGACGGATTCCTTACGCCGTTTATACCCGTCGTAGATATTCTGTAATCGTTGGGGGTTAAAACCTTTTCAACGTTCAGTACGTCGGCAATCTTTCTCGGCGTTAAACCGCTTGCGCGCATTTCGAAGATACGTTTTACGATAGGCGCGGTTTCTTCGTTCACCTGCAAAGTGCGTTTTTCATCCGTTCCGATCGTGTAACCGTAAGGCGGGTGGGTCATTCCGTTTTTGCCTTCTTTGGCGTTTTTGATACGCACGGCGCGGAGTTTTTTGCTCGTCGTTGCCGCCCACCATTCGTTGAATACGTTGGTAATCGGCATCATATCCATGGCGGGAGTGTCTTTATTCTCCGTATCGATATTGTCCGATAACGCTACGAAACGTATTCCGAACGTGGGGAAGACGTAATCGAGATACTGTCCGACCATAATGTAATTTCTTCCGAAACGGCTCATATCTTTTACGAGTATCGTATTGATAACGCCTTGCTTCGCGTCGTCCAGCAGACGTTTTACGCCTGGTCGCTCGAAGGTGGTGCCAGAAATTCCGTCATCGACGTAAGTATCGTAAAGCGTCCAGCCTTGCTCGGCTATGTAGTCCGAAAGAATTGCCTTTTGGTTTTCAATAGAGAGCGATTCGCCTGCGCGTTCGTCGTCGCGGGATAAACGCACGTACATTCCGACAATATAGTCTTTGTCGTTTTGCTTTGATTGCATTCTTTTACTCCTTTGAATCAAAGCAGCCTGAAATTTCAATGTACTATGATTATACCATATTACACGGAAAATTTCAAGCTGCCGTATATGCGTTAATCGACGGAATTTTTCATTTCTTCAAGCACCTGCCTGAAAGCAATATCGCCGAAGACTTCTCTGAAATCTTTTTTGCCTATGTAATGGCTTACGACGACGTATTTTTTACCGCCGATGGTTTCGGTATTAGTAGTGGTAGGCGCGTCGTTTCTCTCATCGTTTAA
>JAJWOJ010000407.1 GCA_021635425.1 Clostridiales bacterium
ATGCGGAAATCAAGGCGATTACTTCCGCCAACCCGAAAATCAAGCGAAAAATGGAACTCGATATGGAAATGGCAAGGCTTCGTGATTTGGAAAGCCGTTACAAGAAAGAACTGTTTGCTTTGCAAGACAAAGTACGAAAGGAATTTCCCGAACAGATCCAACGGCAGGAACTTTACCTTGAAAGGGTAAGGAAAGACGTTGAACTTGTAAAGGATAAGTACAACCCCGAACGCTTTGAAATCAATGTCGGCGGAACGGTCTATGCGGACAGCGTAGAGGACGGAAAGAAAAACGGCGGACTTGCCCTTATGGACGCGCTGTTCCATAACAAAACGGGAACGGCGGTAGCCGAGTATTGCGGTTTCAAAATCTCTTTGAATCCAATCGAACTGCTTTCCAACGAACGGAGCATTACGCTTTCGGGCGCGGGACAGTACAAAATGGATATAGGCGAGAGCGCAAGCGGAAACCTTACCCGTTTGGAAAATTTCGTAAAAGAATTTGCCGCCCGCGAAGAACGTGCGGTAAAGCGTTTGGAATCCACAAAAGCAGACTTTGAAGTGGCGAAAGAACAGGTTAAAGTACCGTTCGAGCATAAGGACAAGATTATGGAACTGAACACGGAACTTTCCGAACTCAACGCAGAACTTGACCTTAATAAGCGCGAAGAAGTGGTTATCGACGACGAGGAAAGCGGAGATGAACCCGTTACCGCCGAAACGGAAGATAACTATATGGCGTTACCGCCGAAACGAACCGAAACAAAAACGAGGACGAATAAGAAAAAAACTATGGAAAAATTATATAAGACCTACAAACAAATCGAAACGCAGAACCCCGGCGCGATGGTGTTTGCTGTAAAGAACGGGGATTACACTTGTTTCGATGACACGACCGAAGAATTGATGGCGTTGTCGAGTTTATCGCCTTCGTATTTCAAAGCGGGAGAAAAGGAAGTAAAAACTCTGACGATAGACGAAACGCTGTTCAAGGAATTTGCAAGTGCTTTCGTAAGCGCAGGCTTAAAAATCGCATTGTTTGACGAGCCGGAAGAAGAGAAAACGTTCATTGATGAAAGCGACAAGGTTGCCGCTATGCAGGTGGATGTTCTGCCCGATTATACCGTATCGCAAGAGCAAATGCACGAATACGGTTACACTTGGGACGGAATGCTGCCTGTAAGAATCAGAACCGCAAGAGTGCTTTACGGCGCAGGCGTAGAACTTTATAGGCTCGGCAAAGACGATACCGAAGGAAAAGTCGAAAACGGGGATTTTGAAGATACCGAGAGTTTATATGGCGTAGAAAAGCCCGCTTGGGAAGCGTTTATTTCTTCTGAAAGGGGAAAAACGTTCCTAACCGCTTGGCACAACGTCGTCGAAAGCGCGAGTGAAGTCGTGCGTGAAGATATGAGTTACCTTGACGGAATGTACGCAGATTCGATTTCGGACGGATTTTATGAAGAACGGATAGCGATAGACCGTGTGCTTAACGGAAAGTATGCGCCGAGCGAAGAAGCGAAACCGTATATAAAGCCGCTTCTCGAAAGGTATCATAAGCGTTTCCCGTTGGATATTCTTCTCGAATACTACGGGTGGGATTATGGTGACGTTTATAAGGCATTGGCTGAAAACATTCCCGACGCGGAATTGCGCGAGTATGCGACGTATGCCGAAAACGAGCCTGTTTCTGTGGAATCGCCGAATTACAAAGAGTTTGTAGTAAACAGTATCGAAAAAGAATTTGAAGAGTTCAAAGCAAATCTTATGAGTAAGTCGGCGGAAGAAATTTTCCAAAACAACTACGAGATTCACATTAAAACGGAACTCTTCGATACGCTTTGCGGCGAATATGAAGATTTCGGTGAGGAATATTACAGGGCTTTGTATGAAGAAGTGGATCACGGCGGAATTTTGCAACAACTTTACGACGACTTTATAAGTTCGGAGAATGCGAGCGTTTCTACGGGCGAAGATACAATTTTCTTCATCAAAGATTATTGCGAGCATTATCATTCGGACGTTATGAAAGAGTTTATCGGCGAAGAGAAATCCGTGTATTTCGGAACGGATGAAGAGGATACGGCTTACTACTATTTCAAAGACAGTTTGAGCGTTGATAATTTGAATCGTATCAAAGAACAAGCCGACGAATATATCATTGCCGCGCCTGTCTTGTATATGTCGCAGGAAT
>JAJWOJ010000408.1:0-1150 GCA_021635425.1 Clostridiales bacterium
AGAATCGAGATCAGCCGACTTGGGAACAGGGCGCGAGAAACCTTATCTTCGGTTTCGTGCTTGCCATGTGCGAGGACTGTATCAAAGGCAAAATCGATGAAAGTCAGTTGGTGCTTTTTAACGTCTACCATAACATCACGAAATACTGTTCGGAAGATACGACGGCATTACGCAACTATCTGATTGAGGGACGCGACGAATTTTCCAAGGTAAAAGGGCTTGTCAACACCGTGCTTATCACGAGCGACAAAACACTAACCTCGTATCTTTCGGAAGTTAATAGTTATATGCAGCAACTTTCGGATGACGGCATTATGTCGATGACGGCGGAAAACGATCTGGACGTCGTGAACATGGACGAAAGCCCGAACGCAGTGTTTATTATCGTGCCGGACGAAAGGTTTACGCGCCACCGTTTCGTAACGCTGTTTATTACGCAGATGTATAAGGAACTCGTAGAAAAAGCCAACCTGAATCTGCGCCGCGGCGAAAAAGATACGGCGATATTAAAGAGAAATACTTACTTTGTATTAGACGAGTTTGCGAACCTGCCGAAGTTTGAGAATATCGAGGGAATGGTAACGGTAGCGCGTTCGCGCGGCATACGGTTTTTGTTCGTGTTGCAAAGCTATTCGCAACTGACAGCGAAATACGGCAGAGACGTTGCGGACATACTCAAAGGAAATTGCAATATTAAGGTGTTTATCGGCTCGGACGACAGCGAAACGCGGAAAGAGTTTTCGGAACTTTGCGGACAGAAAAAGATCAAGCAGTTCTCGGTGAATACCAACGCGGACAACCCCGCGAGCAGTAATACGGGCGCAACGACGCAACCGCTCATTACGGTGGGGATGCTGGAACGGCTCAACGGCGACGAAAAAGGCGATGCGATCGTATCCGTCAGAGGTTACGAGCCTATCTGGTCGCACTTCACGCCGTCGTATGAACTCAAAAAGGTGTATTTCCCGGAAGGAAAAGCGGAGATCGGCAAGCGCGAAGCGGTGCTGTTCGAGAAAAACAAATACGTTTTCGATATAACCGGCGAGGTGGGACAAAAAATCGAAGATAAGATTTCAGAACTCATCGAAGAGCGCGAAGAAAAAGCAATGCAAAACGAAGAGAGCAAAGAGCAAGACATAGCCGAAGCGGA
>JAJWOJ010000408.1:1160-2174 GCA_021635425.1 Clostridiales bacterium
GATGCCGTGGTGAGGGATATTTGCAAATACCTCGACGGAAAAGACGAAAAGGCATTGAAACAAGCGGCGTGGGAGAAAAAGGCGAGTTTGCTGCTTGCGATCACCGAAAATTACGAAATGAGCATTGCGAACAAAATGCGGCTTGCGGCGGACAGAATCCAACTGAAACTGTTGCCGGAGATGAAAAAAATACAAGAGCAGGCGAAGAGCCTGTAAGGGAGGAACTTTTGAAAAAACTAAAATTTATCATGTCGGCGGTGATGCTGACGGCGTGTATGAGTGCGTTTATCGGCGCGGGCGGAGCGACGGCGTTTGCCTATGAAGGCGAAGAACCCGCTATCGAATGCGAACACGAATACACGGAAGAAACGGTATCGGGTACTTGCTACGAAAAAGGGTATACGAAATATACCTGTAACCTTTGCGGCGATACCTATACGGACAATTATACCGAGGCGAACGGGCATAAGTTTGACGAAATCGTGATCGAACCGACCTGTACGCACAGAGGGTATACGATTCATTATTGTAAAGAGTGCGGATACGAATATTCTGACAGTTACGTTCCCGCTACTGGACATGCATATTTGCCCGAAGAACACCTTGCTACCTGCACGGAAGACGGTTATACCGAATACGTTTGCGAAAACTGCGGCGACAGTTATACGGTGGACGGGGATAAGGCGATCGGACACGATTACGGGGAACAGACGATAGGCGCAACGTGCGAATCTTACGGGTACACGGTACATACTTGCCGAAACTGCGCGGACAGATATGTTACCGATTACGTCCGCCCCGCGGGACACGATTACGAAAAGACGGTCGTGAAAGCGGAAGAAGGTAAGGTCGGCTATACGAAATACACCTGCAAAACGTGCGATTATAACTACATTTCGGACTTTGTAACGAGCGGCGACGACGGCTATATCAAAGAAAATCCCGATACGCCGACCGATCCTGAACAGCCCGACAAACCGACAGAACCCGATAAACCCGAAAATCCGGATCAGC
>JAJWOJ010000409.1 GCA_021635425.1 Clostridiales bacterium
GTAAAGCAATAGAAAGATTTTTCTATGAAATTAAAAGGAAATCGGGTTTAATCTCAGTTTCTTTTATCCGTAAATTAAAAAGATTTTTTAAAATAAACCCGAAGTAAGGTTTATTTGCTTGAAAAAAAACGATAAAGATTGTATACTAACAATGTATGATTTTAAATCAGCACAGGAGAAATCAATGAACGTCAATCAACTTGCAGTAAACACGATAAGAGTTTTATCCGCGGAAGCGATCGAAAAAGCAAAATCGGGTCACCCCGGTCTTCCTCTCGGAAGCGCGCCGATCGCTTACGCTTTGTTTTCGAAACACCTCAAATTCAGTCCTAAAGCACCCGAATTTGTTGACAGAGACAGATTCATTCTTTCCGCGGGACACGGATCGATGCTTCTTTACTCTATTTTAAACCTCTTCGGTTACGACCTTCCGATGTCGGCAATCGAAAATTTCCGTCAGCTCGACTCAAAAGCTCCCGGTCACCCCGAATACGGAATGACACCGGGCGTTGAAACGACAACGGGACCTTTGGGGCAGGGAATCGCTAACGCCGTAGGCATGGCGATAGCCGAAAGTCATATGGCGGCTGTTTTCAACAGACCCGGTTACGATATCGTCGATCATTACACTTACGCGCTTTGCGGCGACGGGTGCATGATGGAAGGAATCGAATATGAAGCCGCATCCCTTGCGGGAACGTTGAAACTCGGAAAACTCATCGTGTTATATGATAAAAACAATATAACGATCGAGGGCGACACCGACGGAGCGTTCACCGAAGACGTAGGAAAGAGACACGAAGCGCAAGGCTGGCAAGTTCTTTACGTTCAAGACGGCAACGATATGGAAGCGATTTCTAAAGCAATCGCCAAAGCTAAAAAAGAAACCGACAAACCTTCTTTAATAATCGTAAGAACGGTTATAGGTTACGGCTCGCCGAAAGCGGGTTCCGCAGATACGCACGGTTCGCCGCTCGGCGCAGAAGGCGTTAAGGCTCTCCGCAAAAATCTCGGCTACGACTATCCGCCGTTCACCGTTCCCGAAGAAGTTAAAAAACATCTCCATAAATATGTAACGTGCGGCAAGAGAATTCAGAAAGAATGGAAGCAAATGTTTGACGCTTATTCGAAAGAATATCCCGAACTTGCAGATAAATTCCATTCATACTTATCCTGCGAAACGCCCGATCTTCTCCACGACGAAAAACTTTTCGATTTCGAAAAACCCGATGCCACGAGAAATACGAGTTCCAAAGTTCTGAACAGGCTTGCGGAGCTTCTCCCGAATCTCGTCGGCGGAAGCGCGGATTTAGGTCCTTCCAATAAATCGGTTATGAAAAACAGAGATTACTACTCTGCCGAAAACCGCGCGGGATCGAATTTCCATTTCGGAATAAGAGAACATGCCATGTCGGCAATCTGCAACGGAATTTCTCTTCACGGCGGACTTCGCCCCTACTGTGCGACGTTCTTCATTTTCTCCGATTATATGAAAAACGCCATGAGGCTTTCGGCACTCATGAAACAAAACGTAACGTATATACTCACCCACGATTCTATAGGCGTCGGCGAAGACGGACCTACGCATCAGCCCGTCGAGCAACTTACGGGGCTGAGAGCTATCCCCGGAATGAAGGTTTTCAGACCCGCAGACGGAAAAGAAACCGCATACGGCTGGATAACCGCCTTAACCGATAAAGGTCCTACCTGTCTCGTTCTTACTCGCCAGAATCTTCCTCAATACGAAAATTCGGGCGAAGGCGCGCTTAAAGGCGCATATATTTTATCCGACTCCGAAAAAACCCGCCCCGACGTCATACTTATGGCGAGCGGCTCGGAAGTGGAGCTTGCGATGAAAAGCAAAGACCAATTAAAGAAAGACGGCGTCGACGCGAGAGTCGTTTCCGTCCCCTGCATGAATCTTTTCGATAAGCAAACCAAAAAATATAAAGAGAGCGTTCTCCCCTCCTCGGTAAGAGCGAGAGTCGCAATAGAAGCGGGAACACCCGATATGTGGTATAAATACGTCGGTCTTGACGGCGACGTTATCGGAATGACTACGTTCGGAGCTTCCGCACCTTTCGATAAACTTCTCACCAAATTCGGATTTACCGTCGACAACGTCGTTGAAAAGGTAAAAAAAGTATTAAATAAATAATTCTATACAAATGC
>JAJWOJ010000410.1 GCA_021635425.1 Clostridiales bacterium
TAAGTATACAACAATTCGGAACGTTACTTATACTATAAACGATTTCTTTGCTTACTGCAGTAAGCAAAGAAGAGGTTACCTCTTCCGAACTTTTTGAGAATAAGCCTCGCGCATATCCCGCCAAATTCCGTTTTATGCCTTTATTATAAATCCGCATCATTCCCGAAACAATTCGATTTGTTGGTTAAATGAATTTGAATTGTTAGCCGATTTACATTCGTTTTTATCCCTCGAAATCGCATTTTCGCCTGAAATTCCGTGTATTTTTATTGTTTTAAGGATTAAAACACTCTTATCAAGCCGAAATATCAAATCGGATATCGAATCGCCGTAAACCTGTCTGAAAAACGCAAAGCGAATATTTACGGCAAAAAAGCGATATAAAAAATAACGGGCGCTTCCGAAAAAACGCCCGCAACAATCAATTAAATTTATCAAAAGTCTGCCTATAAGTCGATTATCGCACAAATATTCAACGCAACGGACTGCAATTTGCTCGATAGCCTAAGTTTCGCTCCGCTTTTCCAAAATTTTCTCCGTCTACGGCGGCAAAATTTTAAAGTCACCGCTGTCTTCTAAACTCGTTCTATCGGATAAACGTGATATTCGATAAATAGTTTAACTATTATAAATAATTAAACTATTTTAGTGAGTAAGGAAGAACATTGCAAGGAATAAAATCGTAATGATCCATGTTCCGATTTTGATTTCCTTAACTTTGCCCGAGAATAATTTGATTACGAGATAGGATATAAGCCCGAAAGCTATTCCGTAAGAAATGTTATACGTAAACGGCATCATCGCCATCGTTAAAAACGCGGGAACGGATACCGAAACGTCCGACCAGTCGATATCTTTTACGCTACCCATCATAAGAACGCCGACATAAACAAGTGCCGCACCGTAAGCATAGCAAGGAATGAGTTTTGCAAGAGGCGCAAAGAAGAGCGCGATTAAGAACGCCGCTGCCGTTATAAGCGAGGTAAAGCCCGTTTTTCCGCCTGCGGCAACGCCCGCCGAGGATTCTACGAAAGTTGTTACCGTGGAAGTGCCGAGAACCGCGCCCGTACAGGTTGCGACGGCGTCGGCAAGCATAGCTTTGTTCATGTTAGGAACTTCAAGTTCGCCGTTTTCGCCTGCTACAAGCAGATTTCCGCCGCGGCACGCGCCGTATAACGTTCCCATAGTGTCGAACATATCGACCATACAGAACGCGAGAGCCGTGGTTATAAAGAGAATAACGAGTCCGCCGACGGAGTGACCTTCCATAGCAAGATATGCCGAGAAATCGAATCCTTGCGTAAATACTTTTCCGAACGTTTCTTTGCCGAAAGCAACGAAAGGCGTCAAGGGGTTTAACGAGAATTTCGTACCGAAATCATTGTAAAATCCGGGGACAGTTAAGCCCAAAAGATAGTAAAGAGCCGTTCCGCCGAGTATACCCCAAAGGATAGAGCCTTTAACTTTTCTGTTCGAAAGAACCGCGATAAGCAGAATGGAAATAACCGCAACGATAAGCGGCATAACGTCAGTCCACTTCGCATTGTTGAAAAGATTAAACGATGCGAGCGTAACGCATGTCGAGTCTTTGGGAATAACGAGTTTCGCGTCCTGCAAGCCCAAAAACGCTATAAATAAGCCGATACCTGCAGGGATAGCCGCTTTAACGGCGGACGGTATGGCTTCGAAAATGATTTTTCTAAGCCCCGTAACAGTGAGAATTACGAAAATAAGTCCGTCCAAAAGAACGAAAACGAGCGCGTTCGCGTAAGTGAAACCGAGCGTAAAGCAGACCGTATACACGAAAAACGCGTTAAGTCCCATTCCGGGAGCTTGCGCAAGCGGAAGGTTTGCCATGAGTCCGATGAGAACCGTGCCGATAACCGCGGAAAGAGCTGTAGTGACGTACATTGCGTCAAACGATACGCTACCGAGATCGGCAAACATGCCCGAGTTAACGACGAGTATGTACGCCATTGCGAGGAAGGTCGTAAGACCTGCGATGATTTCCGTTTTTATCGACGAACCTTTTTCGGTTATACGAAACTTTCTGTCGAAAAACGAAGTTTTCTTTTGTTCGATATTTTCCATAAATATCTCCTTTTTTCCGCTTATACGCGGGTTTTTTACTTATTACGTTAAAAAATTCGGGCTTTCTGATATAT
>JAJWOJ010000026.1 GCA_021635425.1 Clostridiales bacterium
GACGGTCGATTGCGGGAAGATACGTTATACCTTCCATAGAAACGAATTCAAGATCGGTACAACCGTCGAATGTAAGCCCTCTGAGCGGCGAAGATACTTTTTCGCCGTTTTTGTTTATATTGTTATACTCGCCGCGAACGTCCTTAAACTCGGTTATGCTTGCGGGAATAACTATCTTTCTTATGATATCGTTACCCGTAAACGCGCTTACGCCGAAATATTTAACGGGGTGATTGCCGTTTTTGCCGTCGTTATACTCGGCGAGAATGTAAACCTCTTCCGAATCGAAGCCCGCGTCCGTTCCGCCGACATAGTAGCACTCGTTTGCCTCATCGTAAACGTACAGAATCTTTTCGGTTATGATTTTGCCGCAAACTTCGCACGCGCCGTTTTTAATACTATGAGGAGCGAGAACTCCGTCCTGCTCGTATTCCTTTCCGCAATCCGCACAAGCGTATTTGACTTTTCCCGCCGTAACGCAGGTGTATGCTTCGATTACGGTTCCCTTGTAGTTATGCGAGAAAGCCGCTCTTTCGGGAAGAGAGTCGAAAAAATCGAAATTGTTTTTTGCAACCGCTCTTACGGCAAAAACAACAATTTCGCCGTACTTCAAACCGTCCGTATATGCGTGAACGTCGAAAGTAGTTCCGTCAACGTCTGTCCACTCGCCGCCGTTTACCGCAACCTGATAACCGCTCGCGTTTTCAACCGCGCCCCATTTAAGCGTTGCGCAATTTTCAACCGACGATTTTGTGGAATCAAGCATTTTCGAGCTGTCGCTTACAACTTTTACGGCTATTTCCGCTCTTAAATCTCCGCAGGAAGCAACCACGACGTAATTTCCCGTCTTGTCGGACGAAATCGTTACCGATTTGCCGTTTTTAACGAGCTTTATCGCCGCGTCGTCGCAAGAAAAAGTAATTTCATCGTCCGAAACTTCGCCGTTTTTGATCACCTCGGCATTAACCGTTCTTTCGCCGCCCTTGACAAAACCGATTTCGGTTGCGCCGAGACGGATATACTCCTCGGATTTTATTACGCTGATTTTAACGTTTACGAAAGTTTTTCCGTCGGAAACCTTTATGAACGCTATTCCGTCCGAAAGGGCTGTAACAACGCCGTCCGCCGTAACGGTCGCTACGTTTTCGTCCGTAGATCCATAAGCAAACGTACCTTCCGAAGTCGCTTCGATTTTATACGTTTCGCCGACGTAAAGAGTTTTGGTTTTATCCTTGACGGATATCAAGCCTTTGTCTGCGACGTCAGAGCCGCTTTCCGAGGTTGTTTCCGATGTCGATTCGCTCTGACTTACGTCCGAAGAACCGCTGTCGCCGCCGTCCGTACATGACACCGCCGCAAACACGAACGCCATGATGAAAACCAGCAATAAACACAATATCGATCTTCTCTTAATTATCGATGTTCTCATAATTCACCCCGCCATTCAGTTATTTACCGTAATCGCGACCGAAGCCGAAACTCCTTTGCATGTCGCGGTGAGCGTGTAAGTTCCCGTTCCGCTGATATAAATTCTCACGGTGTTTCCGTCTACGGTAAGTTCCGCGCCGCTCGTAGCCGTCCAATCGACGACCGCATAATATTTTTCGCCGTTTTTATAAATCGCCGCGGTGAATTCCTTGTTGAAAGGAGCTTTTGCCGTTATCGCGCTTTCGCCGTCGATAACTACCGTCCACTCGGTTTTAACCACCGTAACCTTGCAGATTTTGCTTTTTCCTTCCGCGGAAACGGTTATATACGCCGTGCCTGAAGCTTTCGCCGTTACGGTTCCGTCTGCCGCAACCGTCGCAACGGAATTATCCGAGCTTTCGAATGTCAGGGTTTTGTTTCCGTAAGAAGCGTGCAAAACTTTGCTTTCGCCGACGTCGAGTTTCATGTCCGTTGCGGATAAAACGATGTTGTATTTGATTTCCGCGTTCTTGTCTCCGCTTTCGATGAGCGAGGACTCGGAAGCAGTTTTGTCCGAACCGCCGCCATCCGAATTATCCGCACAACCCGCAAACGAAAAGCACGCGGCGAAAATCACGGTTATAACGGTTAATAATAATGTTATCCTTTTCATCATTCACTTTCCCTCGTTACGTTATATTTTTGTCTGCCATACTCGACAAGCGCTTTGGTCTCTTCGAGTTCGTCGCCGCTTAAGTACGACTGATAAAATCTGAGTTCGTTGTCTTTCCAAAGATAATATTCTCTGAACACTCTTTCGGCATATGCGTCCATCTTGTCTCCGCCCGTCATTTCTATCGCGTAGGTCGCCTTTTCGAGGTAACTCTGATAGTTTTTAAGCATAGGTCTCGTCCAAAGGTTAGTTCTCGAGAGCGTGTAGTAAATGCCGAGGCACTCGTTGTTTTCAACGGTATACAATCTCTCGTAGTTTTCCATAACCGTCGAGAAATATTCGCTTACGCCTTCCGCGCCCGCGCCGTAATAATGCTCGATGAATTCGTCGATTAAATCCTGCGTGTCATAATAAGGGTTCCAGGCAAGTCTGCTTCTTACGTATACTCTCATCGAGGACATGGGCGAAATTCCGTTCTGACAGCATGCCTGTTCGAAATAATAAGTCATGCCGAGCTTGGAATAAAATCTGAACGAGTCGCCTTCGTGAGACCAGTTGTTGAAATGAAGTTTATACGACTGAAAATTTGTTCCGTAAGCGTACATCATAAGATGATCGGTGATAGCCGCCCAGCCTTCGAGATATTCGGTATAAGGCTTATTGGTTTCACAAGCGTTATCGCCGAACGGGTGAGTGTAGCAAGCGCCGATAGGCGTATACATAACTCCCACCGAAACCTGTCCGCTTCTCGGAACGGATTCCCGATTCACGGGAACGTATTTGCCGTTTTCGAGTTTTACGGGCGGTTTAGTGTAAGCATAATAGAAAAGCCCGACAATCGTAAGTTTTTTCGTTATGCCTTTGGATTTAAGGTGAGCTTCGATTTTTTCGGCAACGATATTCAGAAACCTCGAATATACGCCCGCCGCGCCGCCGTAAATCTTTTCGTTTTTCTTGCAATCGTCGCAATCGCACGAACCGGTGGAATCCTCTCCGCCGACCATGAGATACTGCCCTACCGCATTGTCTACGTATTTGGAAATAAGGCTTTCGGCAACTACTTCCGCGGATTTCGGATTGGAATAGCAAAGCTGTCCGTTTTTCCAAAGGTCTTTATAAAGCGACTGCGAAGCGAGATGACCCGTCGTGTGGCACCAAAGCCCGTTGTAAAGATTGCCGTCTAAGTTATATCCGCCGTTTTTGGAAGCGTAGATATACATTCTGAGGGCTTCTTTCGTCTTTTCTTTTCCGCTCATTTCGCCGTCCTCGGCGGTTACCGTGCCGAGCGCGGGGCGATATTTATAATCGAAATTCTTAAGCTTAAGCTCGTTATAATAATCATAATCGATATCGTCGTAAGCGTAAGCTCTGTAACCTATCTGATAATACAGGAATCTGTACACCGAGAAAAGCGTTCCGTATTCCGCCGCGCCCGCGATATAAACGTTTCCGTTTTTTGTATATACCGAAACGCCGTTGTCGCCAAGCTCGGCATAGTCGGGTTCCAAGCCCGAAGAAGCAAGAAGCGAAGTGCTTCCGACGGAAATATAATGCCCGCCTTCTTCAATCTCTTCATCCGTGATAACGGGAAGTTCACAACCCGTAGACTGATATAAAAAGTATACGAGTTCCTCCGCGGCGTACTTCTCCGTTCTCGTCGCATTTTTGCCGATAATCACCTTATACGCCGACTTCTTGTCTTTAATGAGCGTAATATCCGTGTCCGGGAAAGCGACCGCTTCGCCGCCGACCGTCTCAACCGACGTCGCTACGTCTGCGGATAACGGAGCTACGGCTTCGTGTGATTTAAACGGGGAAATTTCACTGCCGCATCCGACCGCGAAAAGCATCGCGAAAAGGACGATGACGGCTGTTAGCGACGTTAAAATCTTTCTCATCTTGTTTCCCTCCTTATCTTGCGGTAACGGTGAATTCCGCTACCGTGTAATTCTGATATTCGTCGTAAACGACGTATCTTATCGTATATTTGCCTGCCGTTTTAAAGGTGTAAGAACCGTTCTTCACGAGTTCTTTAATGTTGTTTCCGTAAAGAACGTAAACATAAGATAAGAGTTTTTCGTTCACGGTGTCGTTGTCCGAATATTCCGCTTCCGGAAGCGTAAGAGTCGTTCCGACTTTCACGCTCGCAGGGAGTTTGCCCACTTTGATTTCCGGCGCGACTATATCATAGCAATATACGGTCGTCATAATCGCGTCTGCGCTGCCCGCCTGATATTCTATTCTGTATCTGCCGTATTTCTCGGTTACGAAAGAATATTGCTTATCCGCCGAACCCGTGAGAATAACCTTTTTGTCGGGGGCTGTAACTTTGAAGGTAACGGGAACGGAAGCCCCGAACAAATCGTAAGCCGTTACGACGGCTGTCGTTACGGCGTCGCCCGCATAGGAAACAAGAACGGAGCTATAATCGGGGCTGGTTAAATACTCTATGGTATTGTTGAGCTGTCTCGACGTAATTCTTCTCGCGCCTATCTTGAAGAGAGTGATTTGCGATTCGTCGGCAACACTGTAAAGCTCTACGCCTATATACGCCTTGCCGCTGTCGAAACCTTCGAACTTTCTTCCGTCCGCATAACTTTTGATTTCGTAAATAACTTCTCCGCTCTGACCTAAAATCGCCTTTTTGTTCGCGTTATATTCGGCGTGATACAAATCGCCGAACTTTTTAACGGGGATTTCGATTTTCTGATCTGCTCTTTTGGAATCGGTAAAAATTATCTTCGCCGAGCCGTAATTCCTCACAACGTCCTTAATTTCGATTGCGAGCGCGCTTTCGGGAAGAGCCGTATCGAAATAAAGCGATGCGTTTTTGCCGCTTTCAACCGTTTTAACGGTGTATTCCATGTCACCCGAAGCCGTAGCCGCAGCCAGATTTTCAAGAGCTAAATGATTTTCGACGAAAATATCATTTTCGGATTTAACTTCGATCTGCGCGGTGTACTCCGCCTTATTTTCGCCGTTCGCGCTTACGTATTTAACTTCAAACGTGCCGACCTCGGAAGCGACCGCTTCCATTTCTTTTCCGACTTTAACGTTGTTGAAGTAAATTTCCACGGGAAGATAAATTTTCTCGTCTCCGCTGTACAAAATCCCGTCCGCCGTGGGGAATTTTATCGTACTGCCGACTGCTACCGAACGAGGAAGGGAGGGAGTATTCAGAATCGGAGCTTCCGAGTCGGTAACGGTTATCGTTTTATTAAACGGAACCTTTCTGCCGACAAGGTCGGACAAAACGACGCTTACGTTATATTCGCCCGCTTTTTCGGGAAGGAAGGAATAACCGTCTTTTGCTTCGGAAAGAGCTGTTTCGGTTTCGCCTGAAACAACTTTCGTCGTTACCGTAACGTCGCCTATGCCGCCGCTCATTGCGCCGTTATAAACGAAAACGCGCGTTCCCGTATACGCATTAGAAACGGTTTTATCGTTGAACGTATAAGATAACGCTCTCTCGTCGTCCGTAACGTTTACGGTTATGCTTTTTTTGCCCGTTTCGTCCCCTCTTTTCGCGACGTATTCGATTTTATATTCGCCTGTCGTTGCGGTTTTGAACATTCCGCCCGTAACGGGAAGAATGTATCCGCCCGGAGCGTAAACGAAAGCGTCTACGTCCGTAAGAATTTCGTCGCCGTAAGTCGCTTCACACGGAAATACGGGATAAGCCTCGCCTACAAGCCCCTCGGGCAAATATCTCGGGTCGTATTCGCCGTAATCGATTTCTATTTCTATTGTCGGCGAAGATGTCTTTGCCGAAACGACGGAAAACGAGAAAGCGACAACACCTACGAGCGACAATGCTAAAATCGTAAAGAGTTTGTTTAGCTTTTTCACCATTTTTGTAACCTCACTGTTATATTTTCAGAGATTTAGTTGTCTGACGGGCGGGGAAGCCGCCCGAAATTATCATTTTTAAGGCGCGATAACGCCGCACGAAATTACCTTTTTTCAGCCTTTTATGCCGCCCATCGTTACGTTGCCCATTATCTTGTCTCTGAAAATTATGAACACGATAAGTATGGGGATGCACGCCATAAAGCATGCCGCGAGTTTTCGGGGCGTCGTAAGGCTTTGTCTTACGCCGTTGATTACAAGGTCTATCTGGTCGGTTGACGACTGTATTCTGAACAGACCGTAAGAAAGCGTGGGCTTATTCGGCATAAATATCATCGGAACGTAGTAATCGTTCCAGTATTCGATAAACAAAAGAACGAAAACCGCCGAAACCGTTGAGCCGACAAGCGGAAGCATCACTTCGAGAAATACGCGGAGATGCGAAGCTCCGTCAATCTGCGCCGCCTCGGCATACGTCCAGGAAAGACTCTTGAACGCCGCGTAAAACACGAGGAAATATATGCCCGTGAATTTGCATTTCATAATAAAAACGCCAAAAAAGCTGTCTTTTAAGTGCAACGCGTCTGCAAACTTAACCTCGGACGCAAGCGAACCGATGATAGGGATAAGCATTACGACGACAGCCACGCCGTAAAAGAATTTTTTCAGCTTAAAATCGTATTTCGCTATGGCATACGCCATTATGATTTCGGAAGCCATCGTGAACACGGTAAGCCCCACGGCATAAATAAGCGAATTGAGAAACATTTCCATTACCAACGCGTCGCGGACGTTGCCGTTTTCCATAACGGGCGCGCGGAACATTCTGAACGCTATCGGATAGTTATCCAATCGCCAGCCCCAAATCTGATTGTTGTTACGGTCGAGCTTGAAGCGCGGAAGCCCGAACAGGTTGTTCTGATAATCTCTCGCCGCTTTGAATGAGTTTAAAAGCCCGAAGCCGAGAACGAAAATCATCGACAAAACGTAGAGGGAAACGATAACGTAAAGGACGATCTGAAAAACGTCCATTTTATGTTTAATTTTTGAAGTTCTGTATATTCGTCTCTTCATAATCAATCCTCGCTCGGTCCGTATTTCTCAAGCAAATGTTTTGAGATAAGCGTTATCGGCGCAACGATGAGCGTAAACATTACGCCGCCCGCCGCCGCAAACGTATAATCGTTTTTCGGATCTTTCGAATCGCTTACTTTTACGAAGAAGTTATATCCTAAAGTATCATACGGTTTCTGTCCCGTTCCCGACGCTCCGTAGAAGGAATAGAAATGACCATAGTTTGTGAAAAAACCCGCAATGGCGACGATTATATACGTAACCACCGTAGGAAATATGGACGGCAGAACTATGTACCAGAATTCTTTGAGCGACGACATGTTTTCGAGTTCGCCGTATTCGAGAATATCCTTGGATATGCCGCACATTGCCGACAGATAAATAACGAGACCTCCCGCAAAGTTCATCCACATTCCGAAAATGAGAACGGCATAAAAGCTTGAAGAATCGTATTGCGTAACCTTGAAATCGTGGAAAATCGACGGCAAACCGTCGTATAAAAGCACTCTTACGCAGATAACGAACACAAGGCTCGAAAGTATGTTCGGCATGAAGAGCATTATCTTATAAAAGCCCGAAAGGGGAACTTTTTTGAATACGACGTAAGCCACGAGGATCTGCAAAGGCATACCTATAAGAAGCCCCGTCAAAAACTGTATCGTCGAGTTTTTGACCGCAAGTTTCAAATCTCCCGTTACGAAAATTGCCTGTATTACCCTGTCGAAGTTCTCAAACAACGCAAACTTCGCCGTTTCTCCCTCGTATTTCGTAAACGCGAGGGCTATCGAGTTGATATTGACCCCGACGTAAAACACAAGGAACTGCAAAACGGGAAAAAGCATAAAAAAGAACAAAAAGAGGCTCTGCCCCGCTTTTTTGTTGCGGGGCTTCGGCTCATTGTTTCGGCGTTCGCCGCCGAAGATTTTGATTTTCAATCCGTAAAAGAACCATCTTATGCGGCTCATTACGGACATTTTGCTTTCTTTCATCTGTTTATGTTAAATCTTGAAGTAATCTTTAAACGACGCTTTGAAGTCGTTGAAGCAATCGTCTACCGTTTTTCCTTTATTGGACTCGTATCTGAAGTAAGAGAACGGATCGTAAAGCTTACCCGTCGCGGTGTTTACGACGAACGCGAACGCGTTGTTGCTTTCATCGAAGAGCGATTCGTTTGCTCTGCGCTTTGCCGCAAGAGGAAGGTTGCTCGTAAGGCGCGCGCCTTCTGCGATATACTTGGAAATGTTCTGAACGTACTTGGTGTAACCCTTCGTTTCTTCTAAGGTAGGAGTATACTTGAACGATCTGAAGCAGCCCGTGTTCTTGGTGAATTTTACAAGCTGTTCTCTCTGCTGAACGAACTTGATGAAGTCTTTGGCAACTTCAACCTGAACGTCGTAGTTAGCGTTTTTATTTTTAGCGGAAATACAGATATAGTTGTCCGCACCTCTGCCGACGATAACTCTCTTATCTTTTCCGATATTCGTCTGATCCGCTATCCCTTCAACGCCCGTAAAGTTCGGGACGGGCATGAATCTGTAATCGTGCTGACCGTAAGCGTAGTTGTCGAAGCCTTCGTCGTAAAGGTTGCTGAACGTCGAACGAGCTTCGCTCTCCCAGTAGCTCTGTTCCATAAACATCGCGATGGGCTTACCGTCGGGAGTGCTTGTGATGTATTCTTCCTGAGCGGTGAGGTGGTCGTTTCCGCTTACCGCTTTCTCGGAATAGAATCCTGTATCTTTAGTTATATCGTAGAACGCCTTTATAGCCGCTTTTCTTCCTTCCTGCTCGGAAAGTTTCTGATAGTTGTCTTCGGTGATCTCTCCGAGCTTACTGTCGGTACCGTTAAACGTATAGTTGAGCATGAAGTTTTCATATCCTTCATAGTTAGCCCAAATCTGCGTGTATACGCCCGAACGCTGATATTCGTGAGAAGCGTCCCAGGTGAACGGAGTAACGCCGTCGTTTACCATGTAGTTCATAAGGTTTACGAACTCGTTCCAGGTTGCGGGAAGTCCGTCGTCGGTAGTTTTCTTTTCGCCGTCGGGACCCGCAGCGCATCTGCCTGCGTCGATATCCGCCTGAGTTCCGCCGAGCTTGCCGTCCGCAAGATAATAATATCCTTTTTTGTTGAAAAGCTCCGCGTCGTAAGTGATACCGGGAACGGAAATCCAGAACGGAACGGCATAATATTTGCCCGTGCCGTTATAATTAAAATAATCGGCATAACCGTCGAGCATGGTGTCCTTTATAGACTGAGTTGCTTCATTTCCGGTTTCGGATGCGATGTTACCGTCTGCGTCGAGATATTTCTCGTTTACGGTGTCGGTGATCTCCGCAAGATAGTTGCCGCCGACGTATTTCGTGTAGTTACCCTGATCGAGGAAGTAAAGCACGTTTTCGCTCGAAAGCATCCAGGTGTCGAGCGTACCGGGTTTAAGTTTCTCTTTTTCTTTATAAGGAATTACCGTTACGCCCTTTTTGCCGTCTTCATATGATTTATCTTTTACGTACTCTTCGAAATCTTTTGCCATTTCGTCGAAATACACCGTGCCGAGACCTGCGTTGAATACAGCCACATTGAGCGTAGTCTTCGTCGCAAGTTCCTCGCTCGTGGGCTGCTTCGTAGATTCGCTCGACGGATTCTGAGCGGAGTTTCCGCCGTCGCCGCCTCCGCAAGATACAGCCATCGTCAAAGTTGCGGCGACAGCAAGCGCGCCCGCCGTCAGTTTTTTGAATAGTTTCATCATATTCTTTTGCTCCTTGTTTATTTTTTAATCCGCAATAATTGCGAATCGTTTTACCTTTTAAGAGATTTTCTCTGCGGAACGCAGAGAAAAGGGGTATACCCCTTGTTCCGACGCCTCGGCAAATATTCTCTCGCCTCGCCTGTCGTCGGTATTATTTTATCATCTCGCATATCGGCATTCAATCGCTTATTTATCGTAACCCGTTGTTTTTTTATTATTTTTATCGCAGAAGTATTGACAAAAAAACAGCCCTCGGATATAATTTGCGTATGGATGTATCTGCGTATCTTAATAATATGGATAAGGACAAAGTCAAAAAACTTATCCCCAAACTTCCCGCGAACGGGATAAGCACTTTTTTGTGGAAAGAAGAAACCGTAATTCACCGTCACAGCGACTGGGAGTTCACCGCCACGACCGACGGAACGGGCGTAAACCTCGTGAACGGCGAGGCATATTATTCCACTCCGGGCGTGTTTACCCTTCTCGGACCTAATCACGTGCATAAACAGACCTCGGACTTGCCTATCCGAAGAAGAGATATATGCGTTTCGCTCGAAAAAATGAAGGTTTTCGCCGATCTTTTAAGCCCGAATCTCTATTCTCAGCTTTCCGCGCAAACCAAACCCATACAGATAAAGCTCGGTATACAATCTTTCACCGAACTGCACGGAAGATTGACCAAAGCCGACGTTATCGACGACGAAACGAGCCGGAACGCCATTTTAACCTCGATAATTATGTATCTTCTCGGCGTTTACGTTGAAAACACGTCCGAAAAGTTCGTTCCGAAAGACATTCTCACGTTTATGCAAAAACTGCAAGACCCGAACGTTTTTTCGATGCGCGTCAACGACATAATCGGCTTAAGCTCTTATTCGCACTCGCATTTTATCAAGCTTTTCAAAAAACACGTAGGCAAAACCATAATCGAATACGTTTCCGATTTAAGGCTTTCTTACGCCGCGAAACTGCTCGAAAACACCGATTTGTCGGTTATTACCGTTTCCTCGAACGTGGGCTACGACAACTCGTCGTTTTTTGCTCAGAAATTCAAAAATAAGTTCAAAATGTCGCCCGCGGAATACCGCGCTTCCGTCCGCAAAAGCGGCTGACGGTTACATGCAGATTCCGCCTGCCCGCAACTTAGCCGTTTGCCGGTAAAAGCTCGTACGTCGTTTTATTCCCGTTTTTAACGGAAGAAACGATTTTATACCCGTCGGTTTCGACTTTATAACCGACTTTTTCGTCCGCCGTGACTTCCATAGTTACGGCGGTTTTTTTATTCGTCCACGAAACGTGAATCCTGCCGTTTTTAACTTTCGTTCCGCCTTTTGCGAACGCAATTTTATCAGTAAACGCGGGTTTTATCGTCACTGTTTCGGTATAATCGGAAAGTTTTATGCCGAGAACGTAGGAATACAGCCACTCGACGCACGAACCTAAGCTATAATGATTGAAAGAGTTCATTTCGGGGTCTTCGAAGCCGTTCTCCTTGGTGTAACCGTTCCAGCGTTCCCAGATAGTCGTCGCGCCGTTTTCGAGCATATACCCCCAGGACGGATATTCTTTTTTTGCGATGAGTTCATATGCAAGGTCGGTTTCGCCGATTTCGCAAAGCGCGGGCAAAATAAATCTTATTCCGATAAAACCCGTGGTGAGGTATCCCGTTTTGCGTACGACCTCGGGCAAACGTTTTTTTGTTTCTTCGGTCGTTATGAACCCCGCGAAATATGCGAGCGCGTAAACGGTTTCGGCGTCGCTTTTTATTATCCCGTTTTTAAAATAGTCTTTTTTGAACGCCTTTTTCGCGTTCTCGTAAACTTCCTTATATTTTCCCGCGGATTTTTCGTCTCCCGCGATAGAAAACATTTTCGAAAGCAACAGAGACGAATAACCGAAAAAGCATTGATTGATAACGTCCTTATCGGCGCGGTTATCGACGGAAAGCCAGTCGCCGAACTCGTTTCGTATTCTCACGACATAGTTTTCGCTGTTTTTAAGATAATAATCCACCCAACCTTTCGCGACGTCGAGATTTTCGGTTATCATGCTTTTATCTCTATAATGCAGATAATGAAAATACGGAATCACCGTCACGCAGTCCGCCCAGCCGGGAACGCCTGCCGTAGTCGGCGAGACGGGAACGTAAAAAGGGGCGAAGGAGGGAATTTTTCCGTCGGGAAGAATGTCTGTGCGGACAAGTTTCAGATAGTTTCCGAAAAACTTTTCGCAATCCGCGTTAAACATCGCGGAATTGCAGAACACTTCGGCGTCGCCCGTCCAGCCGACCCTCTCGTCTCTTTGCGGACAATCTGTCGGAATGCTTATGAAGTTACTCTTCTGCCCGTTTTTCGCCATTGCGTAAACGCCGTTTATAACCTCGTCCGAACACTCGAAATCGCCGTAATAATCTATATCCTGCGTAATTAAAAGCCCTTTAAGTCCGGAAATCTTCGCCGTTCTGCTCTTCCTTATCTCGGCGTATCTGAAACCGTGATATGTAAATTTCGGATCGAAAAGATATTTATCGCCCGACAATATAAGCTCGTCGGTACATTTCGCCCGACGTAAGTTTGCGGTATAAAGCGAGCCGTCGAAGTTTAATACTTCGGCGTATTTTATAACGATTTTATCGCCCTCGTTTCCCGCGGCTTCAAACCTTATATTGCCTGCGAAGTTTTTACCGAAATCGTATCTTATAACCTCGTCGCTTTCGTATATCGCTTTCGGCAAAACAATCTCTTTCACCCTCGCCGCCTCGTAGGAATATTCGCTCATTGCCACCGAAAAATCGGCTTTAATCGCCTTATAGCGAGACTTTTCGATATTTTTCAATCTCCTCGCGTCGATTGTTTCGCCGTCGAAAAAATCTGCGGAAACGACTTCGGAAATAGTTGTAAACCAATTTTCGTCCGTCTCGATTATCTCTTCTTCGCCGTCCTTATAGCAAAGTTTAAGACGGGCGAAAAGTCTCAGTTCGTCGCCGTAAACGTCGGTTTTGGTGCAACAGCCGAGTTTGCCTCTGTACCAGCCGTTGGCAACGGTAACTTCTATCGTATTGCTTTTTGCCAGGAAGTCCGTAATATCGTAAACGCAAAGATTGACGTACTTATTGC
>JAJWOJ010000411.1 GCA_021635425.1 Clostridiales bacterium
CTTTTTTTACGAAATAAAGCAAGACAAAAGCGCTGGGCGGGGATATAATAGGGGTATAAAAGAAAATAAAGTGAATATTTGTTTTTTCTTGTTGACCGTCGGATGAACGTCGTCGGAAAACAAGAAAAAAAACGAATAAAATCGAAAAACCTGAACAGGAGGGAAACAAATGAACAAATTTGGCAAAATGCGCGTCATAGCGGCGTTTACGCTCGCTTTGACAATGTTGGCTTCGGTTGCGGCGCCGTCCTTTGCGAGCGCGGAGGGGGAAAGCGTTTTAAAAAGCTTCGAACCGCGGGCGGTTGAAATAGACGGCGAAAACGAAGCTCTTTCGGGTTGGCAGTATTACTTTTTTAACGCAAGTTTAAACTGGTATTATCAGTCGAACGAACTATTCGTTCGCGCAACTAAGAACGGAAGAACGGGCAACGCGATGGAGATAGAGCGTAAAAAAGCGACGGATGAGCTTTGGGTGTCTTCTTATTCGTTCGCCGTCAAACCGGGTACCGAATATAATATTTCGTCTTTCGTAAAAACTACCGATTCCTCGTGCAAGCTTGTCTGGTGCGTTAAGGAACTGGACGAAAACGGCAATGACGTGACGGACAGCGCAACTAACGGACCAACGCAATATATAGATAGATATAGTTTCGGCGGTAAATATGATAACTGGACAGAAACGTCTTTCACCCGCAAGACCGAAGCGACTACCAAAAAAATGATTTTGCGTATTCGGGCAGAAGGCACGGGTATTATAGATTTAGATGACATAACTGTTAGACCTAACACAATCTCCTATAGAATGATGTCGATCGGAAATGACGGTTCAACTGAAAATCCTGCGACTTATAATGCTGTTACCGCGGATAATTTATCTGAAGAGTCGTCAGACGGTGACGGAAAATCGTTATTGTTAAAAGATCATGACGTTTTTATGCCTTCGTTCGGTATGTTGCCGCATGAAACGAATTATCGTCTGAGTTTTAAATATAAAAGAGTAACCTCTAACAGTGACGATCGTTTGTCAATTTATCTGGACAACATGAACTCTGCAATGGAGCGCAAGTGGTCTGCTGACAAGGTGTCGGGTGGCTCTACAGCCGAATGGACTTCGTATTCCTATGATTTTAATGCAAAGTCGACGCAAACCGATATTACTTTTATGAGGATTACGTCTTACGGCTCGTATCTTATCGACGAATTGGAGATAAATACTTTAAATGAATACGTTTTAAACGGATCGTTTGAAAAAAATTACGGAAACATTACGGTTGATAATGGTACAATAACCGCAAACAATATTGTTTCCGATGACTATGGTAAAGCGTTAAAACTTGAAGCCGGCAAAAGTTATATAATAAATTATTCGATGATTTTGCCTAAGAACGCAAAATTCAGATTGTCGTTTAAATATAAAAAACTTAACACTTCCGAAACAGCCGGAAAACATAACGGAAGTAGTTTTTACGGAAACGGGTTATTGATATTTACCGACGGGTATAATACAGACGCAACAGACTCGCGGTTTTATGATATGGGATATAATAACCTTGCCGAGCTTGATCAATGGCAGGAATTTTCGAAAGATTTTTACTCGCTTAACGGAGCGGATTCCGGATATGCGGCATTTGTGCCGTGTTACGGAGATTATCTTATTGACGACCTTTCGGTAAAGTGTGTTGACGATACATTTGCCGATGTTCAATATATAATAAACGGCAATTTCGGTGGTGCGTACCTTGACGGTTATGATTTTGCAGGAACAAGCAATTTCGGGTTCGCAAAACAATCCGATGGAAAATTTGCTTTTGGATCTATGCATACTACATGGGATGTTGGAGTCGGTAACCGCGGTTACTTCCGTATCAAGACAGACATGCTCGAAAAAGAAAAAGAATACACTTTAAGTTTCGATTATTATGCTAATGGTTCGGGAGCTGAGGTTCTTGGCGTTTATAACGGCAATGCTTCGGGAGTAGAAAAACAATTTGTATCGATAAATAGCCCTGTAACAAAATGGACTCATCATGAAGCGAAATTCACTGCAGGGCAATTTGGGCAGGATTTCCTTGAAGTATACGGAACGGCATACGGTCAAAACTCAACTTTTATCAGAAATATTCAGATAACAGATAAAGAAACAGGCACAACATATATTAC
>JAJWOJ010000412.1 GCA_021635425.1 Clostridiales bacterium
ATACAACAAAGCTTTATTACTAATACCAAGATTTGTTACATGATCTTTCATATTAAGCAAATTATAACATAGATCACTACGTTTTTCAACCCATATTGAAAAATTTTGTATACAATTTCGTGGAAGCCCGAAAATGATGATAAAGGGCTTAATAAATGCGAGGTTAAAGCTTTGCAAGTTAAAAAAATCGGATGCGAAGTCAAAACGCATCCGATTTTTTTATGATTCGAAAGTTGTTATTTTAATATTGTTTTTCAGGGCTTTGTTTATCGTGTAATAAGTGCCGCCGCTCGTTCTGCCGTCGTGATAGGCAAATAAAAGCGAGCAGTTTTTTATCAGATAATCGTCGCGAAGAAGCATGCAGTTTTTAAAATATGTGCGCTCTTCCCGGGCGATATAGTCGGCAGAGACAAGACATTTGTTATATAATGCCTTGCTTTCTTCCGAAAAATACTTATCCTGATCGCTGCACGGGATAACGGCGCAGATTTTTATATTTTTCCCTTCCTCTTTAATCTCTGCTAAAACCGAAAAGCATTCGAGGTCGAATCCGACAGCCATTCCGATAAGGAAAATTTCGTAGCCGTCGGAAATAATTTTTTCAAGTTTTTCTTTGAGTTTTCGTCGGTCGAAATTATCGGGCAGGTCGCGATGTCCCGTTATCGCGCAAGTTTTGTTTACGCCGAGCGGGGGAAGATTGCTTTTTATCATTTTTGATTATTTCGAAAGTTCTTTAATTGCTCTTTTATAAATTTTGCATTGAAGTTCGAGGTTTTTTATCGAAACGAACTCGTTCGGCTGGTGAATGTGGCAGTCGACGCCCTCTTCTTCGGGACCGAACGCCGTACCGTATTTCAAAGCTCTCGCGTAAGTTCCTCCGCCGATCGCGATTGGCTGTTTGCGTTCGCCGGTCTCTTCGTTGTAGACGTTTAAAAGAGTGGTAACCAAAAATCCCTGTTTGTCGTTGAAAAGGGGAAGCTGATGCGAAAGTATTTCCACGGGCGCAATGAGTTTAAGTGCTTCGATAAGTTTTTCGCCGTTTAAAAGCGACGGATAGCGGAAGTCTACCGAAATATTTATGTTATCGCCGTCCATCGTAACTACGTCTGGACTCATCGTGAGGTATCCCGTTTCGTCGTGAAGTTCTTTAAGCCCGAGCTTATCCTCGAAAAGGTATTCGCGGATGCGGCTGTCTATCATGCCGATTTTTTCGAGGTACTTAACCATTTTATAAATGGCGTTGTCCCCTTTTTCGGGCGTGGAACCGTGTGCCTGAACGCCGCGCGTAACGAGCTTGTCGCGTTCTCTTTTAACTTGGCAATCATACATAAAATCGGGGTTTAAAGGTGCTATAGCCTCACATTTGTCGCAAACAACGTTGACTCTCTCACCGCCCGAAAGCTCTTTGAGTTCGCTCGATAACGCTTTGAAAGTGAACTTCGCGTGGAGTATTCCCTTTTCGGCGTAAATGACGGGGAAGTCCGCGTCGGGCGAAAATCCGTAGTCGGGGAAGCGGGAAACTTTTCTGAAGTGTTCGATGCATTTCCAGCCCGTCTCTTCGTTGCAACCTAAAATAAGACGGATTTTTTTATTCGGAACAAACCCCTCGTCTTTAAGTTCTTTCATGCAGTAAAGGCAGACCATTGCGGGGCCTTTATCGTCCGTCGTGCCTCTGCCGTAAATTTTCCCGTCGGCTTCGGTGCCGTGAAAGGGCGGGTATTTCCATGCCGAAAGGTCGCCCGCGGGAACTACGTCGAGGTGAGCGAGAACGGCGATTTCGTCCTCTTCGGTTTTCCCCTCGCCGAAATCGACTTCGCCGATATAGTTGTCATAGTTTATCGTTTCGAAGCCGAAAGATTTTGCTAAATTCAGAAAATAATCGAGCGCGGCGAAAACACCTTCGCCGAAGGGCTTGTCGCCCACGGGGGCTTCCTGAACGGACGGGAAAGTTATGAGTTTTTTAAGGCTTTGCTTCATCTCTTCGAAATCTTTCATCTTTTTTTCTCCTCGATAATGTTTTTTGTCGTTTTGGCGCAATTGTTTGCGGAGCCGCAGACAACTGCTGTCGGCGGGAGGCTGCTCCCGAATCCTCCGAAACGCCCCCGAAAAGAGCGCGCGGCAGATTAT
>JAJWOJ010000413.1 GCA_021635425.1 Clostridiales bacterium
CAATCAGCGCGATATAGTAGATTACGTTCATCGCGTAAACGTCGCCCGCGCTTTGGACGTACACTTTACTCGTAGAAAGCATACCCATCATGCCGCCGGGGAATTTGCCGAGTGCGTTTTCCGCCGTCACATCGTCGGCATAATACAATACCGACTGGCTTGCGCCCGATTGTTCGGTTTCAAAAATCGCGGCGTAGTCATCGGGATTCATTTTGACGATCAGTTTTCCGCTTCTTGTTTCGTCTTTTTCGCTATCGGTCGCAACTTCGTAAAACCGATTCGATTTCACCGATAGAACAGCAGAATATTTCGTTGCCTGATAGGTATTGGAATTTACAAGATTTATTTTCCCGCTTTCAACCGCTTCGTCCTTTTCAAAGGCATACACGGTGACGATTGTTTCACCCAACTTCATAGTCGTGTTGATTGCCTTGATTTTGATTCCGTTCTCTTCCGCGTCCGCGTGGGATAAGTAAAGAAGAACGCTGTCGGAAGAAAGCGTCGTTTTTACGCCAATACTCTCTATTCCCGCGTTTGCGTTTACAAACGTTTCGATTATCGCGTTTTTATCTTTTTCCGCGGATTTCGGCAACACCAAAACCGCTTCGCTTCTCTTTAAGTTGTATTGATAAGGCGCGTACAGGCAGGTAACACGATAAGCCGAAAGCATACCGCTTTTTTTCGGAATATTTACCGTAAATTCGGAAAATTCCTTATCCAAAAGATAAAAACCTGCACCAGTATTCCCTGCCGCTTCGTCGAGATCGTCGCTACTAAGGTTTCCCTTTTCGCTTGAAACAATCACCTTTCCGTTCACGCCTACGGTGTCGAGCGAATTTGTAACGGGTTTAATAAGCGAACTTCCGAATACCGACAACACGACAAAAAGCGTTACCGCACAGACAAGCAAAGCAAAGCTCATCATTGCCGTAAATTTCGGTCTGCTTTTGTAATTGAGAACGCCGATATGAAAAGTATCTTTAACGTCTTTCTTTCCGCTTTGTTTTACTTCGGGGATTTCTGCGTTTCGGGTTTCCGTCGGCTTTTCGATTTCTTTATCTTCTTTTACCGAGCCGTCGAAAATGGTTACTCTGCGCGTTGCGTATTCAACGAAAAATTCGGGATTGTGCGTAACCACGATGACGAGTTTATCTTTTGAAACGTCTTTCAGAAGTTTTGCGATTTCTCTCGAAGATTTAACGTCCAAATTCCCCGTAGGCTCGTCCGCCAGAATAATCGGCGCGTCCTTCGCGAGCGCACGGGCTATTACGGTACGCTGTTTTTCGCCGCCCGAAAGTTTACTGCCGCGTTGATTGATTTGTTTTATAAGCCCGACCTTTTCGATAAGTTCCCTCGCCTTTTCGCGGCGTACTTTTTTATCGCCAACTCGCAGAAGAGCAAGCTCGACGTTTTCAAGCACGGTTAGGTTTTCAATGATATTGAAATCCTGAAAGATTGTTGCGATATACTTTTCGCGGTATTTTTCCCATTCCGACGCGCCGTAATGCGACGTTTCCTCGCCTCCGATATACAGCTCGCCCTCTTCGTAACTGTCGTTTGCGCCGATGACGTTTAATAGCGTAGATTTACCGCTTCCGCTCTCGCCCTCGATCGTTACGAATTCGTTATAGTCGAAATCAAGGTTGATTCCGCGTATACCGATCGTCAGAATATCGTTGCTGTCATATATTTTTCCTATGTTTTTAAGTTTTAACAGCAATGTTTTGCTCCTTGTTATAATGCTTCTTTTTTGGTTAGTCAAGGCTAACCAAATTCCGTTTTATAACCGCTCTTCCGAGCGGCGCAGACTGTTTATCGTTTGTATTGGTTAGCACTTGCTAACAACACGGATATTATACCACGGTCATGGCGTCGTGTCAATAAAAAGTCTGTCTTTTCAATAAAATTAGCCCGCGCTAACTTTTGTCTTGCCGAATCGTAAAAAACTCGTCTATAAGTTGTTTATCGCCCGTTTTATAGGTTTTTCCGTCTTTTATCCATACCACGCGGTCGCACAATGCCGCCGCACAACGCTTGTCGTGCGTAACGGTAATCATCGTGTTATGCGTTTCCTCGTGAATACGATTCAGCACTTCAACCATTTCGCACAAGCCTTTATAGTCCTG
>JAJWOJ010000414.1 GCA_021635425.1 Clostridiales bacterium
TTTCCCACGCGGCGGCGACCGTAAATTACGGCAAACTCGAATTTATCTGATTTGTACAATTTTTCCAGCGCATTCAATTCGCGCTCTCTTCCGATAAACATAGATCTTCCTCCATATCGGGATAACTGTAGTATATCACAATTTTTAATTTTAGTCAAGTACGATTTGCCTAATCGTATCTGACTAATTTATGTTTTTGTTATTTTTTGTCGAGAGGCGATTTTTTAGCCGATTGTAGCTGGTGACGAGGATAATTCTACTGAACAAAAATGCAAAAAACTAAAAATTGTTCAGTAGTAGTGAACAAAAATACGAAAAAAGTAAAATTGTTCGGTAGCGGCGAACGATTTCGCGGGTAAACAATAAAAAACTTCGGCGGGTTGGATAACTTGCCGAAGTTTTTTAAGCGTTATACGCCGTTTTTAAATTATTTCGTGCCGAAAATACGGTCGCCCGCGTCGCCGAGACCGGGGAGAATGTAGCCGTTTTCGTTTAAGCATCTGTCGAGCGTGGAAACGTAAACTTCAACGTCGGGATGATCGGCATGAACTTTTTCGATACCTTCGGGCGCGCCGATTATCGCAAGGAATTTGATGTGCTTGCAGCCGCGCTTTTTCAAAAGAGCGATCGCGTCGCATGCGCTTCCGCCGGTGGCGAGCATCGGGTCTACGAGCATTACAACTTTGTCTTCGATGCCTACGGGGAGTTTGCAGTAGTATTCCTGCGGCTCTAAAGTCTCTTCGTTACGGTACATTCCGATGTGACCTACTTTTGCCGCGGGGAAGAGGGATAAAATTCCGTCAACCATTCCGAGTCCCGCTCTTAAAATGGGAACGACCGCGATCGAATTTTCTTTGACGATCGTCTGTTCGACGGTTTCGAGCGGAGTTTCGACCATAATTTTCTGCGTGGGAACGTCCTTGAACGCTTCGAAAGCCATGAGGGTGGCGATTTCGCCGATAACCTCTCTGAACTGCTTGGTCGAAGTGTCCTTATCTCTTATTATCGCGACTTTGTGGCGGATAAGCGGGTGATCGAGAATGTGTACGTTGGGATATTCTTTCATAAATTTTCCTCTCTTTTTATTGATTTTTTTTTGTCGTTATGCTAAACTCTTTTTATAGAATTTTATTTTTACAAGGAAGTGTGCGATGAAAAAGATTCTCGTAAGCGCGTGCCTTTACGGTAACGTGTGCCGTTATAAAGGCGACAGCTGTTTTAACGAAAAAGTTTCCGCTCTCGGGCAGGATAACGTCCTGATTCCCGTTTGCCCCGAACAGCTCGGCGGGCTTCCCACCCCCCGTCATCCTGCGGAAAGGGTTGGGGATAAAATAATTTCCGACGTCGGCGTTGACGTTACCGGGGAGTATACCCGCGGCGCAAAATTCGCCGTTGAGATCGCGAAAGCGAATAACGTCGATTTTTGCGTAATGAAAGCCAACAGCCCGTCTTGCGGGAAAGGAGTTATTTACGACGGTACGTTTACGGGCGGGAAAACTTCGGGCAACGGATTAACCACCGAAATGCTTTTAAAAGAAGGTTTCAAGGTTTTTACCGAAGACGAAATTTAAACCGAAAACGAGACAATTGCCATAATTTATTTTTTTGCGCGGGCGACCCGAAGTCGCCCGCGCATTTTTTAATTAAATTATTTCGTTCCGAAAATACGGTCGCCCGCGTCGCCGAATGCGGTTACGATATAACCGTGTTCGTTTAATGGCGCGTTTGCATAGTGCGCAACGTAAATCTGAACGTCGGGATGAGCCGTTGCCACTCTCTTCACGCCTTCGGGCGCGGCGATGAGCGACAAAAGCTTAATTTTCTTGTATCCTCTTTCCTTAATGAAGCCGATAGCGGCTTTCGCGGATCCGCCCGTCGCCAAAGCGGGGTCGACTACGATGCACGTTCCGTCGATGCAGTCTTTGGGAAGTTTGCAGTAATATTCGTGCGGTTCGAGCGTCTCTTCGTCGCGGTAAAGCCCGATATGACCGATTTTCGCGGTGGGGAAGAGTGCTGTTAAACCGTCAACCATTCCGAGTCCCGCTCTTAAAATGGGAACGATCGCGATAGGTTCGGTTATAATAGGCGATTTGAATTTCGAAAGGGGAGCCTGAATCTCTACGTC
>JAJWOJ010000415.1 GCA_021635425.1 Clostridiales bacterium
CCATAAAGCATCGAGATTGCCCTCTTCAATCTCAATTACTTCGTTATAATACTTGTTTGCAAGCGCAAAACTTCCCGCAGATTGCAATTTTTTCGCAAAAGACAGCCGCATAGAAATATGTCTTTCTACGTCGCTTCCGTCAATGCACATTATCGCGCGGTCAAACAACTTGGCTCTGTCGGTCAAATCTTTTATATCCGGCAACGAATTTATGGTTTCCTCGATAAACTCATTACGACCGTCAAATTCATACTTGACAACAAAATCAAACCAGTCGGCAATTGCGTTCCCCGATTTTTGACCGGCTATCAAACCGACGACGATTTTTCTGAATCTTGAAAAACACTCTACGGTATCTTCTTCGTCGAAATGCTTGATAGCATTATCGAATAACTTAAAATCCACGAATCTATCTGCAAGCGTAATAAAGTTGTCAAAACTTGTCGCCTGAACGTAAATATATGCCTGCGAAAAAGTGGCTTTCAGATTGCCGTCATCGAGTTCTATAATTTTATCGTTATATTTTTGCGCAACGCTAAACTGCCTGTTTTTTATGCAATCGTCTACGAAGCCTTGAATATATTCGATATAAGTTTCGCTGTCCTGATATGAATTAACAAGGATGTCAAAAATATCCGCAGCCGTGTTAGCTGAAACTGCCAACAATCTTGTTGCTGTTTTACGGAGTTCGAGCCTTATGTTTAATACTTCGGTACTGTTATATACGACGATTTCTTTCAGACACGCTATCGCTACGTCGTAATTGCTGTTTGCCACGGCAAGACGTATCTTTTGTCCGATAACGGCGATCAGTTTTTCACCGACATCCTTGTCGTTATATTCGATTACGGTATTGAATTGCGAAAAATCTGCGATTTCTTCGATTTTATCGGACAGTTCGTCGATACTCTTTACCTTATATCTGATTAACAAATCGGCAAGAAGAGCCTGTCCGTTATATTTGTTCTTTTCTAAGATTTCATCGACGACCTTTTTTGCGTTATCGAACAACTCTTTTTGTAAGAAAAGATTGACGCTTTTTAATTTGGTATCTTCGTCCGGCGTAAGAGCAGGGACTTCGTAACGACCGATTTCACGAACGGAAACAGCATTATCTATCACGACGGGCGTTTTCTTGCCGACACCGCCACCGACTTTAATCGTCTTTATCTGATTATCAATCGAAGCCTTTTTCTTACCGATTGCGCTCGAAATTTCGACTCTTTCTACGGTTGCTTTCGGACGGCGTGCAATACTGATTATTTTTGCAATATGCGCTTCCAAATCGCCGTAAAAAGTCTTTTTGCGAGCGTCAAGCACCTGCATTTGATTGAGCGGGCGCGGAAGATCTCCGGGATTTACTCCGTCGCACGCAATAACGAGCGAACCTTCGATTTTAAGCCCTTCTCTCAAACGACGAACGTATCTTGTCCATTCGTTTTTCATCCATACTGACGAGAAATATTCGATTTTACTGCCGTAAACTATCATTACGGCGGCGGTATTCAATGCGTTGTATATGTATGGCTCATATTTTTCGGCAACTTTATCACGGAGACTCTCACGGCTGTAAAACACTTTATAACCGAGCGACGACAAATGTGTATAAAGGTTTGCTACCTCTATACTATCGTCCGTTCTCTCCATATTGTTGAGTTTATCCGAGTCCTTAAAGCAAAGGAAAACGTCGTATTTAGGCTCTTTACTTGCCTTTTCAAGCCATTCAACGCGGATTTTCTCCAAGACCTTGCCTTGTTCGATATAGTATTCCTTCTGATACTTATCTTTGCAAAGTCTGACGGCATCGAGATAATCCTTATCCGTAAGCACGCTTTCGATACTCGTAGCGTAACACGTAGGCAACTTTTTGCCGTCGTAATCGTCCTCGTATTTAATGCCGTATTTCGATAAAACAAGTCCCCAATGCGCCTCGGAATTTCCGGGATATTTTGCAATAATATCCCTATACGCTTCTTCGGCATCGTCGAAACTTGCAAGACGTAATTTTTGCGCGGCATTGTATAAAAGAGTAACTTCTTCGTTAGAAATCTCTTCCGTCTTAAACGCTCCGCAAGCGGGACATACCCATTTCCCGTCCTTATATAT
>JAJWOJ010000416.1 GCA_021635425.1 Clostridiales bacterium
AAGTTTACGGGACGGTCTATTTTTATAATGTCGGCGCATTGCGTTCCGTCGAGCATTTTAAGGGCGTTTGCAAGATAGTCGATGTCGATATTCTGCTGAACGACGTCCTCTATCCCGAAATTCTTTTGTCCGACTTTGATTACTCTGCCGTAGTACCCGCCGCTGTATTCGATAAGCCCGTTTTCCTTGATGTCTTTCAGATTTAGAAGCGCGTCCACGCGTTCTTTCTGTTTGTCTGCGTTTTCGGTATAAACCTTTTTCGCAAACAGGAATTTTATGTTTTCCAAGATACACGAATAGAAAATGCCGTCCTGCGTAGGCATAAACATTACCACCGCAAGCAGTCCCATAATTACGGCAAACGCGAACGCGCCCGAAGTGATTGCAATGAAAATAATTGCAAACACGATCAACGCAACGATTACGTCTGCCATCGAATAGCATTTCCATACCGTGTTTTTTACTTTGATTTTCTTCGGAATTATTCTCATTCTGTGCTTTCACCTCCGCTACTTTCCGAACTTTCCGTTGTTTCGGCAGAAGTTTTATCTTCGGAATATTTGTCCGAATTGTCCTCCCCACCGCCACTACTGTCTGCTTTGTTTTTCCTGTGATTCGAGATTGCTTTTCCGACACTCGCGCCGCCGTGAATGATTTTATGCGCCAAGCCGAACGTTGCCGCTCCGACCATACGCGAACCGTAAAACGCCGAGCGTAAGAAGTTACCGCCTGCGTGCATATCGTCCGCCTGTCCGAACAGTTTACAAAATAGCGCTTGCCCTGCCGGAATAACCATTGCCCCGCCGACTATCATAAAGATAAGGAACATCGAATTGCCGAAACCGCTGATTTCGTCTATTCGCATTCTTGTTATAAGCGGCAGAAGCAGAACGAAGATATTTACCGAGAACACCGTTCCGTAAGCAATCACGATTTTCGTTATAAAAGTTTCTCTCCACGTCTTGAATCTCGCTCCGTCATCGAGCGGAAGCGTTGACATACTCATCGGCATTACGAAGTACATAAAAATGATTTCATATACCCTTTTCGCCAAGTTGAGAACGGCAACCACAAGCGCGATTGCAAGCGCAACGCCGGCAATAAGCGACGGCAGATACAAGAACTTGTCGGGATTGACCATTCCGTTATATTTCCATTTGTCGGGAAATACGAAACCCGTCGTATAATCTCCGAAAATCTCCTTTACTCCGAGCCGTGATATATCGAACTCTGACACCGAATACCCGTTTATCCAATCGCCTGCGCAGGCGTTGAACAACGCGCTCGACAATTTCGTCGTATTCCCGATTTGAAATATCTGCGAAACAAGCACGAGTAACGAGTTGGATATAAGGATAATCAGGAACAGGACGGTAAGCATAGCCATTGTTCCAAGCAAAGCCAAAAAGAACTTGCCGACGATAGTCGATACGTTCCGTTGCGAGTTAATCATATTTTTGATAAGCGCGGCTATCGTAAAAATACAAGTAAGCCCTATCGCCAAAATGAAAATGCACCAAAATATCGTATTTACCGTGCTATCGCCCGCCAAAAATTCGATGATATTGACCTTTTCGCCTTTATACGTTACGTCCGTGATTCCCGATATTGCCGAGAATATCTCCATCAGTCCGTCTACAAGTTTTAGAAGCCACAGAAAAAGAAGCAAGCATAACTGTTGAAAAAATATAAGCATTCTGCTCCTCCTTAAAGTTAAAAATATAGGGCGGCAAAAATCTCTGCCGCCCCGCGCAAAATATCCGCTCTATGTGATTACGCAGTTACCCAAGCGGAAAGACCGTTAATGAGAAGCGGCGCACCCATTGCAACGACGAAGATGATAATGATACCGATGATAAGGTTCTTGACCATATCTCTCGCATTGATTTTTTCTTCGTTTTTGTGTGCGATGGCGATTTTGATACCGACGTATGCGCCCCAAATGACGACCACCGCCGCCAAAGCCATTACGATATAGATCCAAAAAGAATCCATAAGGGACTGAAGTTTTTCAACGATTTCCGCAAGGTTGTCGTTGAGTGTTGCCGCAAGCAATGTATTCATATTTCTTTATCCTCCTTTGATTGTTTCTCTTAGCCTAC
>JAJWOJ010000417.1 GCA_021635425.1 Clostridiales bacterium
GGCTTAACAACGCATCGCTTGCAAAAGCTCAGGTCCGCATAGAGGATTTCGACGAGAACAAAACGGGTTACAGAAAAGCCCGCAACAAGAAAGCAAGCAAATCGAGCGATCAGGCTCAGACCGTCAAAATCGAAAAAGCTATTATAAATAAAGAAATCATTCCGATAAAAGAGTTGTCCGAAAAACTCGGCATATCCGCAATCGAAATAACCAAAAAGCTCTTCAAAGAGGGCATAATGAAAACTATAAACGATTCCGTCGATTATGATACGGCAGGAGTCATCGCGGCCGATCTCGGCATAGAACTCGAGCTTAAAATGGATAAAACGGCGGAAGAAGTTCTTTCTGAAACCTTCGATTCCGCAGACGACGCGGCAAAGCTCGTCAAAAGACCTCCCGTCGTCACCGTCATGGGTCACGTCGACCACGGTAAAACCTCTCTTCTCGACAGAATCAGAAGCGCAAACGTCACGGCGTCCGAAGCGGGCGGCATAACTCAGCATATCGGCGCGTATACGGTTACGGTTAACGGGGAGAAAATAACCTTCCTCGATACCCCGGGACATGCCGCATTCACGGCAATGAGAGCAAGAGGCGCGCAGATTACGGATATCGCCGTACTCGTTATCGCCGCAGACGACGGAATCATGCCGCAGACTATAGAAGCAATTCACCATGCGCAAGCCGCGGGAGTTTCCATTATCGTCGCCGCAAACAAAATCGATAAACCTCAGGCGAACATCGAGAGAGTAAAGCAGCAGCTTGCGGATCAATCCGTTCTTATAGAAGAATGGGGCGGAGACGTCGCTCTTGTTCCCGTATCGGCAAAGACGGGCGAGGGTATAGACAATCTTCTCGAAACCATTTTGTTAACGGCGGACGTCAAAGAACTTAAAGCTAACCCCGACAGAATGGCAAAAGGTACCATTATCGAAGCAAAACTCGATAAAGGTAAGGGACCCGTTGCAACCGTGCTTATTCAGAACGGAACGTTGCACACCGGCGACAACCTCGTTGCGGGAACCATTACCGGCAGAGTCAGAGCTATGATAGACGACAAGGGAAGAACGGTAAAGGAGGCAGGTCCTTCTATGGCGGTTTCCATTCTCGGCTTAGAGGAAGTTCCCAACGCGGGCGATTCCATTTATGCCGTAGATCAGGATAAGCTTTCAAAGCTTGTCGCGCAGGAAAGAAGAAACAAAGAAAGAGAAGAGATGATAAAACAATCTCAGAAAATTACTTTGGACGATCTTTTCTCGAAAATCAGCGACGGAAACCTCAAAGCTCTCAATATTCTTATAAAAGCAGACGTACAAGGCTCGGTTGAGGCTGTAAAACAATCTCTTTCCGAACTTACCAACGAGGAAGTTAAGGTCAATGTAATTCATGCGGCGGTCGGAGCGATCAATGAAACTGACGTAATGCTTGCCGATTCTTCCAATGCGATTATAATCGGATTCAACGTTCGTCCCGATTCCAAAGCTAAAACTCTGGCAGAAAGAAGCAAGGTCGATATAAGGCTTTACAGAATTATTTACGAAGCGATAGACGACGTAAAGAACGCGATGAAAGGTCTTATCGCTCCAAAAACGCAGGAAATTTACATGGGCAAAGCCGAGGTGCGCCAGACGTTCAAAATTACGGGCGTCGGAATGGTTGCGGGTTGCTACGTAACCGAAGGCAAGATCATCAGAAACGGAAAACTTCGTATTTACAGAAACGACGTTATGATCTGCGAAGGAAACGTAAATCAGCTTAAACGTTTCAAAGACGACGTTAAAGAAGTTTCGCAGGAATTCGAATGCGGTATTTCGATAGAAAACTTTAACGATATTCAGATCGGCGACTTCATCGAGAGTTATCTTATCGAAGTTAAGCCCGTTGTATAACAAAAACATAATTATTTTATCTGTCGACGACGATTTTTAATTTATTGCGATTTAAACTTCGTCATAATCGTTTCAGGTATAATAAAGATTAAAATTGCCGACATTATGATTTATATGTCGGCTTTTTTGAAAAGGAGGTTTTGAAATATGAAACTTAAAAGAGAACAAAGGTTAAACAGCGAATTTCAGAAAGAAATATACAATATTTTAA
>JAJWOJ010000027.1:0-1089 GCA_021635425.1 Clostridiales bacterium
ATCCCTACCCGGTTTTATCTGTTCGTCATTCTGTTTATTCAGAAGATCAAGCATAAATTACCTCTTGTATCATTGTAACACTAAACGTAATTTTTTTCAACTTATTTAAGCTTTAAAAAAGGACTTTTTACAAATCAAAAAGTCCTTTAGCGATATGTCCGATTGAATGAACTTTAAATTAGAATTCCGAAGGAGTACAGAATGAAGTAAACAAGCCCGACGGCAACGCTGCCGATTATCCCGAAAACGATTATAGGTCCTGCAATTACGAACATTTTTGCGGCTAAACCGTAAATATATCCCTCGGTTTTAAAATCCATTGCGGGAGAAACGACGGAGTTCGCGAAGCCGGTTATAGGAACGATCGAACCACCGCCCGCGTATTTTCCGATTCTGTCGTATATACCGAGCCCCGTTAAAAACGAGCCGAGAAAAATAAGCAGGACGGACGTCGTACCGGCAAGCTCGTCTCCGTATAACCCGAAGATAAATTCGAGCGTAAACCTTATAAACTGCCCGATAAGGCAAATCGTTCCGCCAACCCAGAACGCATGTAAAAGGCTCCTTTTTTCGTTTGTCTTCGGAGAAATCGAAGAAACGTAATTAAGATAATTCTCGTTATAAAATTTATCCTTCATTTTTAATTCTCTCCTTCGGCGAAGTTTTTACGCATTCTTCGCGATCGCGTATATTTTTCCAGGGTTCATATTTTTTCATACATTAAGTATTGCTCCGACGGAAAAATTTATACAAAAAAACGCGGCGTTTGATTTGCCGCGTTCCGGATAATTCCGAATATCAATTCATCTGAGATTCATACATAAAAATATCGTAAGAATTCTTTTTGAGTTTTTTTCCGAAAAGCTCTTTAGCTTTATTCAAAGCTTCGGCTATGCATTCGGCAAAAACGTTTACTCTGACAACTCTTTCCTTTTTCAATTCGTTATCCAATTTCTGAATACAATAAACTCTGTACTGTTGCATTTTCATAGCCTCCTTTTGTTTGGAATTATACTATAATTTGCCGATTTAGTCAACCGCTGTTTGTTTGATATGTGAATTTTTCGTAAACTTTAAAAGATTTTTAAA
>JAJWOJ010000027.1:1099-3532 GCA_021635425.1 Clostridiales bacterium
GAACTTTGTCGATTTCATCTTTGCGGTAGCCGAGTCCGTAAAGCTCGGACGAGGTTAAAGCGTATAGCTTTTCATAATCGAAAGTATCTTCCACACAAAAATCACAACCGTAAAAATCTGTTCCTATTGCGAGATTATCACATCCGTACTTTTCGGAAAAATAATCAATTTCCCTTATAAAATCGGAGATTTTGCAATGTTTTTCATTTGTCATAAAATATCCGCAACATGTAGCTCCGACAAGCGCGCCGCGGGAGGCGAGTTCGTCGAGCTGCCAATCGTCAAGATTTCTTTTATGTTTGTGAAGCGCGGAAAAACACGTGTGCGAGTTCACGACGTTTTCCGCCGATTCTATAATATCCTTAAAACCTCCTTTTGAAATATGCGCGCAGTCTACCGCGATTCCGTTTTCGTTAAGAATTTTAATAAAAGCTTTCCCTTCGGGTTTCAACCCCTTATCGGAATCGCAACCGAATCCGAATCGGTTTTCGCCGTTCCAGGTAAGAGTGACGTAAAGAGGTTTAATCCGCAAAAGCTCATCTATATCGAGGTCTTCGTATCCTACGTCTTCAAAGGCGGGAAGAACTGCCTTCTCAGCCAATTTCAACGCGTCTTTGAACGATCTATTCCCGCGGAAAACCGCCGTTATTATATTATTGTCGTAATACTCTTTCGGAAGCTCGCCCGAGCGGTAAGTTAAAATATCGTTATGAAAATCCGAATACATAAAAATTCTCCCGAAGTATTTTATTCCTCGGGAGAAAAGTTTGTTAATCCGATTTCGGTTTACGAATATCAATAATGATCGGGTTCGTCGTATTCTACACCGTTCGTGTCAACCGTAACGGACTTGATAACCTGATCGCGAAGGGGTTTGTCGTTGTAATCGACGTTTACTTCCGCAATCTTATCGATGACGTCCATTCCGTCGATAACCTGACCGAAAGCGGCATACTGCCCGTCGAGATGAGGAGCGTCGGCATGCATTATGAAAAACTGCGACCCCGCGCTGTTAGGCATCATGGAACGAGCCATGGAAATTACGCCGCGCTTATGCTTTAAATTGTTTTTAAAGCCGTTTTTGGTAAACTCGCCCCTGATTGTGTAGCCTGGTCCGCCCGTGCCGTTGCCTTTCGGATCGCCGCCCTGAATCATAAAGCCTTCGATAACGCGGTGAAAACAAAGTCCGTTATAAAAACCTTTATTTATAAGCGAAATAAAATTGTTTACCGTGTTCGGGGCTACTTCGGGATAAAGTTCGACGTAGAACTTATCCCCGTCTTTCATTTCAAAAGTAACTATAGGATTATTGTTCATATTCACTCCTTATTCGGCTTGTTCGATAACTATCCCCGCTTCGTCGAAAAGCTGAAGGGAAAATTCATCGGGATAACCGTATTTATAAACAACGCGTTTAATGCCCGCGTTAATTATCATTTTGCAACATATAACGCACGGTTGATGCGTACAATAAAGCGTTCCGCCCTCAACCGAAACTCCGAGTTTCGCCGCCTGAGCGATGGCATTCTGTTCGGCATGAACGGCATAACACAATTCAAGCTTCGTTCCGCTCGGTATATCAAGCTCGCGCCTTAAACATTTGCCTCTCGATTTACAGCTTTCTATCCCCGCGGGCGCGCCGTTATATCCCGTCGTCATGATTCTTTTATCCTTGACGATAACGGCTCCTACCTGTCTGTTTTCCTGATAACAACTCGACCACGTGGCGACAAGCCCGGCAAGTTCGAGAAATCTTTTATCCCATTTATCCATAAGCGCACCTCGCTTTAAATATATATGTATTTTAGCATATTTCGGCAAAACTTGCAATAAATTTTAAGCGGGCTGAAATAAAATATGAAAAAGTCAAAAAAATTTTACATTTTATGCCCTAAAACTATTGACAAATAGAAAAGTTAGACTATAATATACTTAGCACTCTAAGAAAGCGAGTGCTAATAATCAATAAATCATTCGGTAAAAATATACGGAGGTATAATATGAAAATAAAACCATTATTCGACTATATCGTAGTCGATACCAAAGAGAAAGCGGAAACGACGAAAAGCGGATTTATTCTCCCCTCTGCGTCCGCGGATAAATATGCCACGGCAAAAGCCGTAGCGGTAGGTAAAGGAACCACTTCTTTCGGCAATCCCGTAGAAATGGAAGTTAAAGCGGGCGACGTCGTTTTATACCCCGTCGGAGCTGCCGTAACCGTTAAAGTAGACGGCGAAGAAGCAACGCTTATCCGTCAGTCGGACGTTCTGGCGATAATCGGCTGACAAAAGTTATAGGAGGTAATTTAATTATGGCTAAACAGATCAAATACGGCGAAGAAGCAAGAAAGGCATTGGAAGCAGGCGTAAATACGCTTGCCGACACCGTTAAAATAACGTTGGGACCCAAAGGCAGAAACGTTGTTCTCGACAA
>JAJWOJ010000027.1:3542-12552 GCA_021635425.1 Clostridiales bacterium
GTACGGCGCACCGCTCATCACTAACGACGGCGTTACGATAGCAAAAGAAATAGAACTTAAAGATCCGTTCGAAAACATGGGCGCACAACTCGTTAAAGAGGTTTCCACCAAAACGAACGACGTTGCGGGCGACGGAACCACGACAGCCGTCGTTCTCGCTCAGGCAATGATAAGCGAAGGGCTTAAAAACCTTGCCGCCGGAGCAAATCCCATCGTTTTGAAAAAAGGTATCGCAAAAGCCGTCGACGTTGCCGTCGAACAACTTAAATCGATAAGTAAACCTGTAGAATCCAAAAACTCTATCGCTCAGGTAGCTTCGATTTCCGCAGGCGACGAAACCGTCGGCGAGCTTATTTCCGAAGCAATGGAAAAGGTCGGCAAAGACGGCGTTATTACCATTCAGGAAAGCAAGACCATGAAAACCGAACTTACTACCGTTGACGGTATGAGTTTCGACAGAGGCTATGCTTCCGCATACATGGTTACCGATACCGATAAAATGGTTGCCGTTTACGATAATCCTTTGATACTCATCACAGATAAGAAGATTTCTTCTATTCAGGAAATTCTTCCCGTTATCGAACCTATCGCTCAACAGGGTCAGAAGCTTATGATAATCGCCGAAGACGTTGAAGGCGACGCGCTTGCCGCTCTCGTCGTAAATAAGCTTAAAGGCGTATTCAACTGCGTTGCGGTTAAAGCTCCCGGTTTCGGCGACAGAAGAAAAGCCATGCTCGAAGATATCGCCATTCTTACCGGCGGCAAAGTTATCTCTTCCGAACTCGGGCTTGAATTCAAGGACGTTACGCCCGATATGCTCGGCAGAGCAGGACAAATCAAGGTCGATAAAGACAACACCGTTATTATCGACGGCGCGGGCGACAGAGACGAAATCAAGGCAAGAATTCAGTCCATCAAAGCTCAGATCGCGGAAACGACGTCCGACTATGACAGAGAAAAATTGCAGGAAAGGCTTGCAAAACTCGCCGGCGGCGTAGCGGTTATAAACGTAGGCGCGGCAACGGAAGTCGAAATGAAAGAAAAGAAACTCCGCATAGAGGACGCTTTGGCGGCAACGAGAGCCGCCGTGGAAGAAGGTATCGTTCCGGGAGGCGGAACTGCTCTTCTCTCGGCTATCCCCGCGGTTAAGGCTCTTGTCAAAAAGCTTACGGGCGACGAAAAGACGGGTGCCGAAATCATTTTAAGAGCCATCGAAGCTCCTATAAGACAAATCGCTAAAAACGCAGGTCTTGACGGTTCGGTTATTCTCAACAACATCACTCGTTCCAAAAATCCGAACTACGGTTTCGACGCATACAAAAACACATACGTCGATATGGTTGAAGCGGGAATCATCGACCCCACGAAGGTTACGAGATCGGCTCTTCAGAACGCGGCTTCAATCGCGTCTACTCTCCTCACGACCGAAAGCATCGTAACGGATATTCCCGAACCCGTTCCTCCGATGCCTCAGGGCGGCGCAGGCGGCATGGGCGGAATGTATTAAGCCCATAAAAAATAAAATCGATATTGCACATAAAAATCGGCTACCCGTTTGGGTAACCGATTTTTTTCGTCCCTATTGCACATAAAAACCGTCTATCCGTTCGGGTAACCGATTTTTTCGTCCTTAAATTCTGTAAATATAATTTTCTTTACGAGGCTTCGGCAAAGGCGGTTCTCCGTCGAAATAACCGAGAGCGGCATGCCCTACGCCTATATAATCGCCGACAATCCCGAGAGATTTCAGAAGTTTTTTCCCGAAATCGCTTTCGAGTTCTTCTTTTGCTCTGTGAATCCAGCAAGAACCTACGCCCATTGCCCATGCGGCGTTTAAAAGATTGTCCATAACGCAACTTCCGTCGTATACGGCATTGGGATAATTTTCAACCGCAACGAGAAGAATTACTGGCGCGCCGTAAAACGGATCGGTTCCTTCTCTGCCCATTATTTTCGCATTTTCACGCGATACCTCGTCTCTCACCTTTTTATCGGTAATAGCGATGATTATCGGTTTTTGCATGCCCATTGCGGTAGGCGCATACGTTCCCGCTTCGAGAATTTTATTCAAAACGTCTTCGGGTATGCTTTTATCGTTAAAATTTCTGATACTGCGCCTTGTGAGCAAAACTTCCATTGCATCTTTCATAATAAAAATCTCCTTTTAATGATGATTTTAAAATTACTCCAATTCAAACGCTCCCGTGTAAAGCTGATAGTACGTTCCCTTTTCCGCGATAAGTTTTTCGTGATTGCCGCGCTCGATTATTCTGCCGTGGTCGAGAACCATAATCACATCGGAATTCATAACCGTGGAAAGCCTGTGAGCGATAACGAATACCGTTCTGCCCTCCATAAGCCGATCCATTCCGCGCTGAACTATCGCTTCCGTTCTCGTATCGATTGACGACGTTGCCTCGTCGAGAATCATAACGGGCGGATCCGCGACGGCAGCTCTCGCAATGGAAATAAGCTGACGCTGCCCCTGAGAAAGATTCGCGCCGTTACCGCTAAGTTCGGTATCGTAACCTTTCGGAAGACGGGTTATGAAATCGTCGGCACCCGCAAGTTTTGCGGCGGCGATACATTCTTCGTCGGTCGCGTCGAGTTTGCCGTAACGTATATTATCCATAACCGTACCCGTGAACAAGTTCGTGTCCTGTAAAACTATTCCGAGCGAACGTCTTAAATCGCCTTTTTTGATTTTGTTGATATTGATTCCGTCATAACGGATTTTACCGTCGGCAATGTCGTAAAAACGGTTTATAAGGTTTGTTATCGTGGTTTTTCCCGCGCCGGTTGCGCCGACGAACGCGATTTTCTGCCCCGGTTTTGCATATAAAGATATGCCGTGAAGAACGATTTTATCGGGATCGTAGCCGAAATCGACGTCGTCCATAACGATTTCGCCCTGCAAAAGCGTGTAAGTTACGCTGTTGTCTGCGCTGTGAGGATGTTTCCATGCCCATATACCCGTTCTCTTTGCCGCTTCGCGAAGATTTCCGTTCTCGTCGTATTCGGCGTTTACAAGCGTTACGTATCCGTTATCTTCTTCGGGTTTCTCGTCGAGAAGGTTGAAAACGCGCGTCGCGCCCGCCATACCCATGATAACCGAGTTTATCTGATTGGATATCTGCCCCATCTGATTTGCAAACTGACGAGCCATGCCGAGGAAGGCGACTATTACGGGAATCGAAAGCGCATATACGAACGAGCCGTTGTTTATAAGTCCGCTGAAACCGACGTTAACTCCGCTTCCGTTCGATAAAATGTAGATTCCGCAACCGATAAACGCGATTACGACGTACATTATGTTACCTATGTTATGAATTATAGGCATAAGCATGTTGGAAAATCCGTTTGCCTTATCGGAAACATCGAAAAGTTCGCCGTTTAATTTGTCGAAATCGCTCACGGTTTTGTTTTCGTGGCAGAAAACCTTTACGACTTTCTGTCCGTTCATCATTTCTTCGATATATCCTTCCACCTTGCCGACCGATTGTTGTTGCGCTATGAAATATTTCGCGCTTTTGCCCCCGATTTTCTTTGTTATAAAAAGTATCGCGATAACGCCGACGACGACAATAGCCCAAAGAAGAATACTGTAATAAAGCATAACTATCGTGAGCGTGACGAGCGTTATCATCGTCATGCACAGCTGAGGCAAACTTTGAGAAACAAGCTGACGGATAGTGTCTATATCGTTCGTGTAAATGCTCATGATATCCCCGTGAGCGTTTCTGTCGAAATACTTTATCGGAAGGCGTTGCATTTTGTCGAATACGCTGTTACGCATATCACGCAAAAATCTTTGAGTTAAAACAGCGCCGAACAATCCCATAAGGATATTTGCTATCCATCCGACCGCATATATTCCGAGCATCGTGGCAAGAATCGAAATAATCGACTTCCACACCTCATCTGCGGGAACGCCCTTAATCGCAAGTTCGCATTGAGCGTAAAGGTTCTGAAGGAATACGCCGGCAATCGAGCTTGTTATCGCGCTTATGATAAGGCAAACCGCAACGACGAATAAAAGACCTTTATAATTTTTAAAAAGCAATCCTATAAGTCTTTTTATCGATTTAAAGCCGCCTTTTCCGCGAGCGTCGCGCATGTTTTCGGGTCTTGCCCCGATTGATTTATTCGCTGCCATTATGCCTCACCCCCTTCGCTGTTTCTGTTTTGAGAATTATATACTTCTCTGTATATCTCGTTTGAAGAAAGAAGTTCTTCATGCGTACCGACGGCGTTTATCTTACCGTTTTCCATAACGATAATCAGATCTGCATCCATAACGGAAGCAACTCTCTGAGCGATGATTATCTTCGTGGTATCGGGAATGAATTTTTTGAACGCGTCGCGCAAAAGAGCGTCCGTTTTCATATCAACCGCACTCGTAGAGTCGTCAAGAATAAGGACTTTCGGGCTTGTGAGCAATGCTCTCGCAATGCAAAGCCTTTGTTTCTGCCCGCCCGAAACGTTTGCTCCGCCCTGATCGATCACGGTATCGTAGCCTTTAGGGAACTGAGTTATAAATTCGTCTGCCTGAGCGAGTTTGCAAGCATGAATCATCTCTTCGTCCGTCGCGTCTTCCTTTCCCCAACGGAGATTGTCTTTTATCGTTCCGCTGAAAAGCATGTTTTTCTGAAGAACGACCGCAACGCTTTTTCTCAACGTGTCGAGGTCGTAATCGCGAACGTCGGTATCTCCGACCATAACGCACCCCTCCGTTACGTCGTAAAGCCTCGAAATAAGGTTGACGAGCGTTGTTTTGGACGATCCCGTTCCGCCGAGTATGCCGACGGTCTGCCCCGACTTTATATCGAGATTGATATTTTCGAGCGCGTATTTTTTTGCTTCGGAAGAATATTTGAAGCTTACGTTTTCAAACCGTATATCGCCGTTTTTAACGTTCATTACGGGATTTGCGGGATTGACGATATCGCTTTTCTCGTCCAATACTTCTACAATTCTTCGAGCCGATTCGAGCGACATGATTATCATGACGAATATCATCGAAATCATCATAAGCGACATGAGAATCTGAAGCGAATAAGTCGTTAAACTCTGAAGACCGAATGTGTTAAACCCGGTATCGAGTTTATATACGATAACTCTCGAACCTAAAAAACCGAGAGCAAGAAGAGCGAAATGCAATGAAATCTGCATTATCGGCGAGTTGAACGCAAGAATTTTCTCTGCTTTCGTAAACTCTCTGCAAAGGTCGTTTGAAACTCCCGCAAATTTTTTCGACTCGTAATCCTCTCTTACGTAAGCTTTGACAACTCTCATTCCGCTTATGTTTTCCTGAACGGACTCGTTTAACGCGTCGTAACGTTTGAACAATTTTTTGAATATCGGCATGGCTTTATATCCGATAATAAACAATCCGACGGTTAAAAAAGGAACGGTTATAAAGAAAACGGTAGGAAGAGTCGGATGTATGCTGAAGCTCATCACTATCGAGAAAACAAGCATGAGCGGACTTCTTATCGCCGTGCGGATAATCATCATAAACGACATCTGAACGTTTGTAATATCCGTGGTCAATCTCGTAACGAGAGACGAAGGGCTGAATTTATCGATGTTGGAAAACGAAAATTTCTGAACGTTTTCGAATACGTCGTGTCGAAGATTTTTTGCAAAACCCGCAGAAGCCTTCGCGCAGAATTTCCCGCCGAGCATACCCGCGATAAGCGAAATCGCCGCCGCGCCGACCATAAGGCAACCGTATAAAATCATTCCGTTTACGTTCGGCGGAACGCTTAAATCGGTCGAGGAAGGCTGAACGCACTTACCGAACTCGAAAATGAGCAGCGGTATAAGAACTTCCATTCCCGCTTCGACGACCATGCAAAGCATAGTCATGATTGTTGCGGGCTTATATTCCCGCAAGCTTTTGAGTAGTTTTTTTATCATACAACCTCTTAAAATTTATAATATAAATATATACAAGTAATAAAATTTTAGTTCTAATCGTAAAAAATGTCAAACAATTAAAGCCGTTGTAAAAAAGAAAAATCGGTGAATTTTCACCGATTTTCTAATTTGAGATATATCTCTTTCATAGCCATGGCGTCCTCTGCCTGCGTCCCTGCGGACTCGCAGATAACGGTCGGTTCAAGCTTAAGCAGTATCAAAGCTTCGGCTAAAGGTGCGAATTCGGGACCATACTCCGTATCTTCGAAAGTAAGGTGTCTGATTTCTCCTTTTGCGGAATACTGAATCTTGGAAAAATGAACGTGAAAATGCTTCATCTTTTCTTCGCCCAGGTTTTCGATCATGTATTCGAGCCTGCTTTTATAATCGTCGACGGTTTTAAGGCTGCCTTGTTCTCTTGCGTTTACATGTCCGAAATCTACCGTGGGAATAAAGCATTTATCGACTTTGCAGAACTCGGTTATTTCCTCTATCGTGCCTATCTGCGCGATTTTACCCATCGTTTCGGGGCAGAACAACATATCTTCGTAACCGTTTTCATAAATTTTATCTCTCAGAATTCTGATTCTGTCCGAAGTTTTCGAGACTGCCTCCCCTCTTGTCGCTTTGCCTTGCGCCGCAGGGTGAAATATAATCCTGTTCCCCTGCATGAGCTTCATCATTTTAGCCGACGATAAAATGTAATTATATGAATTTTCTGCCTTTTCTTCTTCGGGCGTTGCGAGATTTATAAAATAAGGCGCATGCACGCTGAGATCAAGCCCTGCGTTTTTAAATGCGTTACCGATTGAAATCGCCTTTTCTTCTCCGAGGTTTACTCCTCTTCCGAAAGAATATTCATAACAATCCAAACCGCGTTCTTTACACCATAACGCAGCTTCTTCCGTCGATTTATGTTTTTCATTTACAAAGCTTTCGCTGTTGCCGCTCGGACCGAATTTTATCATATGTTTTTATCCTTTTCAAGTTGTTTTTTTAATTCGCAAACGTCGTAAAACTTTACAATATCCCTGATATAATCGTCAAAAACTATTGTTATTGTTTTACCGTATAAATTGCCGTCGAAACCTTTCAGATATGTTTCCGTCAAAACTTCTTCCAGACCGAAAGTGGGTCTCGCTCCGTAGTTTGTTATCGCGTCGTATCTTACTCCGTCAATAATCGCATGTGTTTTATACACTCCGCTTTTAATACGGAATTTACCTCTCGGAACGTTTATGTTAACCGTCGGAAAGCCGATTGTTCTTCCTACCTGTCGCCCGTGAACGACGCTTCCGCACAATGAATATTCTTCGCCCAAAAGTTCGTTCGCTTCCTTTATTTTCCCATGCGACAAAAGGTTTTTTATAAGCGTTGTGGAAATTTTTTGTCCGTTCGATTGCGTTTTCGGAACGATATCGAGTTCGATACCTCTTTCCGCACATAACTTTTTAAGCAATTCGGGATTACCTTCCGCATTTTTTCCGAACGTGTAATCAAACCCGCAAACAACAGCCGCAACGTTAAGCGATGATATCAACCGATTGAAAAAATCTTCCGGAGACGTGTTTTTAAACGTTTCGTCAAAGCTTGCGACGACTATTTCATCGATTCCGAAACGCTCGGCTTTTTCTATTCGCTCGTCAAACAAAAGCACTTCGCCGTCTTTGGAAAAATCATAATTTTCAAAGGTAAACAAAGCGATTTTGCAATGTTTTACGTCATGCGTTTTATTTGCTTTATCGATAAGTTTTATATGTCCTTTATGCAGACAATCGAAAAAACCGAGAAGCAAAACTATTTTATCCGTATCGGTTTCACCATATCTTACGATCTTCATTTTTTCTTACGCTCTTATATACGCTTTAACTTTTATCTTTCCGTCGGTAACGTCCCCGACCCCGTAAAAGCCGTCGGGCGCGAATATTTTATATCTTCCGTCGGGATAAGAAAACTTATCATACAAACCGTTGAAAAGGCGGGTCGTCTCGATTTCGTTTAAACGAATTTCAGGATATGAAATAACGTTTTCGGGCGGGATAAGCATTTTTTCTTTATCGTCGGACAAAACGAAGTCTTCTAATTTAACGCTGTTTTCGATTGAAAATATTCCGGAAGCAGTTCTCACGAGATCGGTCATTGTACCTACCGTGCCGCATGCCGCAGCAATATCCCGAACTATTGAACGTATATACGTTCCGCCTTTGCATTCGATTCTGAACTTAAATTCGTTATCCGATAATTTTTCTATGAGTTCTATAGAATTTATCGTTACTTTTTTAGGCTGAAGTTCAACTTCTTCGCCCTTTCTCGCAAGCTGATAACTTCTCTTTCCGTTTACGCATTTAGCGGAAAACACGGGCGGAACCTGCATGATTTCGCCCGTATTCCGTTCGGTCGCGGCGATAAGTTCGCTCTCCGTGGGAATGTGTTCGTTTCTTTTTATTATTTCGCCTTCCAGATCCAACGTATTCGTTTCATATCCGAACGCGAACGTCGCTATATACGTTTTGTCTTTATCGAGCAAAAAATCAAACAATCTCGTAGATTTCCCGAGCGCGACAGGTAAAACGCCGCTTGCCAAAGGATCCAGTGTTCCCATATGACCGACGGTTACGCCTTTAATAGATTTTTTGAGCGCGTTCAGAATTTTAGCCGAACTTACACCCTTAGGTTTATATAAATTTAAAAATCCGTTCATCATAACCCGCTTAAAGCATCGGAAACCGCTTTGATTATTTTATCTTTAACGTCTTCGTAAAATCCGCAAATCATACAACCGCTCGCCAAAACATGCCCGCCTCCGCCGAAAATGGACGCAACTTCGTTTACGTCTACCTTTCCTTTGCTTCTTAAACTTATTTTGAAAGCATTCGGCTTGGATTGCATAATCGACACCGCGACTTCTACCCCGCTTATCGAAAGCGGAAAATCGATAAAACCTTCCGTCATATCGGACGAAGCTCCCGTACTTTTAAAATCATCGTCGAGAACGGAAATCACGGCGAGCTTATCGTCAAGGATAAACTTCATTTTCGAGGTCACTCTTCCGAACAAAACAGCCCTTTCTTTCGACTGATTTTTAAAC
>JAJWOJ010000418.1 GCA_021635425.1 Clostridiales bacterium
TTTAATGCATCATGGAAAAAAAAGCAAGAGAAAAACGAAAAAAACCCTTCTACCCTTATTCTACGGCTCTCTGTTTTGAGGAGAGAGGCATTCTCCCGATCGGAGAATGCCCCCATAATGCTTGACTTTTTGCGGATTCAGTGCTACAATCGAGGTATGGAATCTCAAATAGAAAGAAATATTTCAAAAAACATAAAAGAATTGAGAATCGCAAGCGGACTTAAACAATCGGAACTCGGCGATAAGATTTCATACTCCGACAAAACAATCTCCAAATGGGAGAACGGTTCGTCGATACCCGATATAACCGCGCTGGACGCAATCGCAAAGCTTTTCTCTCTCACCGTTGACGATCTTATAAATGAAAACGCCGTTGAACGGGCGAAAGAAAAGACCGAACCGAAAAAAATCGTCAACACGTCGAACGATATCGCAATGTTGTGCCTTTCCGTTTTGTCGATTTTTACCATAGCGGTTATAATCTACGTCGCTTTTTACATTGTAAAAAATGTAATTTTCTGGCAGGCGTATGTGTGGGCAGTTCCCGTCTCCGCGTTTATCTGCATGAAATATAACAGAGCGCACGGCAACATAAAATGGGTCAACACGTTGCTTTTATCGCTCGTAAACTGGGGAATCATCACCGCGGCTTATCTTCAACTGATAAGCTATAACCTTTGGCCGATTTTTATCTTAGGCATACCGCTCGAAGCAATGATAATCATCTCCACGCTTTTCAGAACGACAAAATCGTTTATCTCTCTTTCCATATTCAAGCCTCAGCCGGATAAAGAAGAAAACAACGACAAATAACGCGGCATTATTCGCTGTATTTAATGCGGCAAATACCGCGTTAAATTATTTATAAAGAAGTCGCATTTTTTGAGTATCGGTCTTTTGTCAAGGAAAAAACAGATAAAATTTATTTCACCAAAGATATATTCCGCCGTCATACGCACAACATACCGATGAGTTATACTTTGAGCGTAAACTAAATGAAGCGGAGCATAAAGCTCAGGCTCAAACGTTTAAAAGCCCACCCCAAGTTTTTTCTTGTTTTTATAAATCATTCTCCATTATAATCGAGAGCCGCGAAAATTCGCGGCTCTCGGTTATTTATGTAAAAATTTTAACGCCCGCCGTCGTTTATTTGATTTTTTTAATTAAAAAGGGTATAATTGTACCGTTATAATCTTTTAAAGGAGTGCGCATATGCTCGATATTATTTCAGATTGTCTTTCAGACTCTCTTAAAATGCTGCCGCTGATATTTTTAACGTACGTTATTATCGAGCTTATCGAAAGAAAAGCCGATTTCGCAAAAAACGGCAGGTTTTTAACGGGAAAAGCGGCTCCCGTTCTCGGTTCGCTTGCCGGTGCGTTTCCGCAATGCGGTATTTCGGTTATGTCTGCAAAACTTTACGAGAGAGGCATCATCGGCGTAGGAACACTTCTTTCCGTGTTTATCGCAACGAGCGACGAAGCGTTTTCCATTCTTATTTCAAGCCCTCAAAGGCTTGCGCTTATACCCTTACTCTTAATCAAAATACTAATCGCGGTTATCGTAGGCGAAGTCGCAAATCTGATTTTCCATAAGAAAATCACACCCGAGGACGAAAAATTCGATCACGAAGAAATTTGCACCCACTGCCATGACCACGGAACGGAAGACGAAGACGAGCATGACGACGATCATCGCGAAACACGCTCACATGCGAAGAAGTTATGGGCAAAAAGGTATCTTTTGATTCCGCTTATTCATTCGCTTCAGACGTTCGCATACGTCCTTGCCGTAACGCTCGTTTTCGGCGTTTTATTTGCCGATAACGGACTTATAGGTGCAGATAAGCTGTCCGCATTTCTCGACTCGTCAAAATATTTTGCGCCGTTTATCACCTCGCTTATAGGGCTTATCCCGAACTGCGCGTCGTCCGCCGTAATTACAAGCGCATATGTTCGCGGCGCGATTTCGTTCGGAGCAATGACTGCGGGGCTTATCTCCAACGCGGGCGTAGGGCTTGCGATTCTCTTCAAAAACACCCGGAAAACAAAACGTAATCTTCTCATCATGCTCACTCTCTACTTGATAGGTTCAATT
>JAJWOJ010000419.1 GCA_021635425.1 Clostridiales bacterium
ATATTCGCCGCAAAGCGTATCGAAGAGTTCCGTTTTAATGTGAATCTCGTAGTTGCTTTGGAAAATCTCTTCCGCCGACTTACCCATAAGATTTGCTTTGAACTCTTCAAATTCTTTTTCGATACTGTTTACTACAAGCTCTTTGTAATTCGGTGATTCCACCGAAACAGGCTCGTTTATCGACTTATAGCCCGACTTTTTTAATTTTTCTTCAAGATACGGTATAATCTTTTCTTCGGTAAAATCGTCGTACCATTCGTCATACGGATAGGTATCGTCGCTCTTGTTGAAATACGAATCTTCAAACGACGGTTTCAAATCGCATACAATGTCGTCAAAACGTCCTTCGTCCTCGCCGTCGATCATATTGAGCCAATTTATTTCGTCGAGTTGCTCGTCGATAAACTCGTTAAGGTTTATTTCATACACAATATCTATGGCATAATCTTTCAATTCCACGTCCGGGATATTTCTTGCCAAAGCCGAATAAACGCTGTCGTTATCCCAGCCGTAGTATTCGAGAAGAATATCCAACGGAAAACGCTTATGATAATTTTCAATCAAAGGCTTTATAAACGGTTTCGCTTCTTCACTCGGAGCATAGTTACCGTCCAGATAGGCTTCTATCGCTTCGCGCTCTTCGAAGAATTTATCCGAAAGCGGATCGGCATACGCTCCGTCAACGTAACTCATTTCTTCGTTTATGACTTTTCCCGCGCTTTCTGCAACGCTGTGCCACGCTGTCAGATACGCTTTTCCCCTTTCGGAAGAAATAAACGCTTGCCATGCGGGCTTTTCAACACCGTATAAACTCTCGATATCTTCAAACTCGCCGCTTTCAACCTTCCCTTCCGTGTCGTTTTTGCCGAGCCTGTAAAGTTCCACGCCAGCGCCGTAAAGCATTCGCGCCGTTCGGATTCTCACGGGCAACATTCCGTCCCAAGTGTAACCGTATTCGTGCATTTGCTCCCCGGTTACGGTATAATCGGGCAAAACGTCCACCTGCATGGCGGCGACTTTATCGCTCTCGTCGATAAACGTTTTCTCTTCTTCCGGTTCGTCGAACAAGGCGATTTTCAAGCCCGCATTCATAAAGGCTTGCGCAAATTCCTGAAAGAGCGGTTCGTCTATCGTAAGCGTTTTTACTTCCTTTTCGCCTACCTCGAAATACGATGGCGACAGGCTCGATAGTGCCGTGAGTTCTTCTGCCGTATCGTCGAAACAGGTATAATCTCCGTTCTTTACGGCAAACACCATCGCGCCGGGGTTCTTCTCTTCCGTCTGCTTATACGTTCGATATAATTTTTCTGTAAGCATAGTCTTTTTCTGTTTCCTTGTTTTTGTTTGTTTTTTCGGCAGTGCCGCGTAAACCTCTTCGGTTTCATTCGTTTCGCTATCCTCTTCGCCGTCGTCGATTACCACTTCTTCGCGCTTATTGAGGTCGAGTTCGGCGTTGAGTTCGGATAGTTCCGTGTTCAGAGCTATAATCTTGTCCTTATGCTCGAACGGCACGTTTACTTGCTCTTTTGCAATCTCGAAGTCGGCTTTCGTGGTTTCCAAACGCTTTACGGCACGCTCTTCCCGTTCGGAAAAATCTTTTACAAAGTTATCTAATCGGGTGAGGTTGCCGCTCGCGCTCTCGCCGATGTCCAGCTTGTATTGCCCCGCACCCGAAAGCGTAATGCTCCGCTCGTTGGCGATAAGTTCTATCGGGTTCAGAGAGATTTTGAAACCGCAATATTCCGCTACGACCGTTCCCGTCTTGTTATGAAACAACGCGTCCATAAGTGCAAGCCCGCCGTTCTTCTTTCCGTCCTCCACGCCGTCCGAATAAACCGTGCCGTTTACGTTAATCTCGAATCTGTCGGGGTTATAATGCACCTTGATAAGTTCGATGTCTTTCCTTACCCTTTCCAAATACAATTCCTGCCGCTGTATCTGTTCGGGAAATTCCTTTCTTACCTTATCTTGCAAAGCAAACAGTTCCTTTTTGTATCGGCTTTCCAGATCGCGAAGCCTTGCCACTTCCATATCCAGCTCCATTTTTCGCTTGATTTTCGGGTTGGCGGAAGTAATCGCCTTGATTTCCGCAT
>JAJWOJ010000420.1 GCA_021635425.1 Clostridiales bacterium
TTTTCAATTCGTGGCTCAAAATGTGCAGACACTCCGCAACGGTGGATAATTTTCCATTTATAAAGGTATTTACGGACGAGCAACGCCCCGAAAGTTGGGGTGCGGACGCAAGAGATCTATGCGACATTGTAAATATCGTTTCCGCCGGGGATACGAAACTTGCTCTGCCGTTCTACACGATAGAAGATATGGTGTCCGAAATAGCGTTTAATCGCTTTATAGCCCTATATTACGATTTTCGTTATCGCCGTGGTGACAACACTTTGCTCGTGCATATTCTGAAATCCGTAACCGCGTGGCTATGGAAACGCAACGCCCGAATTTACAACAAATACGGCTATTCTATCGTTAAGGTTGAGAAAGAACGCGGGACAATGGACGGAAAGCCCGAAAACAAAAAGTATTTCTTGATGAACTACAAGATTTACCGTAATCGTTTCACTACCGATTGTTTCTCGGACTATTTCAACGACTTGGCAGGCAAAACGAACGTCGGGCTTATGGACTATATCGAATATGCAACCGAGAAAGCGCGCGTTGACGAACTCAAAGCGCAAAACAGTTATTTCATAAACGGTCTATACCGTGACGAAGAAGGAGCGTGATATTATGCCATACGGAGAAGCTAAAATTTATCACGACGGAAGTCACTTTATTGCCATACCGTATGTTCCTAACCCGCGAAGCCGACGACCAAAACCTCCCGAAGAACAGATTACTGTCGTGGACGAAAATGCAGATAATGAAACTATAGACGGACTTTCCGAGACCGATGAACCTACTAACGATACTTCTAAAAAGAGTGAAGCGGCTGTTGTAGAGTCTGTCGAAAACAGTGGTGATACGGAAAATAAAACGGAACGTAAACTGACACGTAAGGAATTGTTTGAAGAATTATATAATGAAACGCGAGATAAAAAACGTAGCGAACGAAAGAAGATAATAACCGAAAAAATGTTGCCGTATTTTCGGGATAAGCAAGCGACGGCAGAATTTGTCAATGCGCAGTTTGAAAGGAAGTTACGGAACATTATATGCCGAAGAGTAAGGCTTATGCGTAAGGTAAACTTGCAAACTTTCAACTATTTTTGCACTTTCACTTACGATAGTGCGAAGCATACGGAAGAAAGTTTTATGCGGAAATTAAAAGGCTGTTTTAAGATGATGTGTCATAGAAGGAATTGGAAATACGTAGGGGTATGGGAGCGATCGCCGGAAAAGAAACGCTTACACTTTCATGGATTATTCTATATTCCCGACGGCGCAATGGTGGGCGACCTTATAGAAGTGCATGATTATTCTCCTATAAAGAAGAAAGTGCAGCATACGATACAGAACACATATTTCAACGAACGGTTCGGACGTTCCGATTTTAAGCCCGTCGAAGATAGGCGGATGTTGGGCGAGGCTGTTACATACCTGACGAAATATATGGAAAAGACGGGCGAGAAGATAGTGTATTCTAAAGGCTTGCCGCAGTATTTTATTTCGGACATTCTGGACGAAGACGTTGTATGCACGATAGGGCAGGAAGATAGGAAACTGTTGCTTTACGATAATTTTAATTGCTGGGACGAAGGCTGCCTCGTTGGACCGGTGAGCAAAGAAGTAATAGCACAAATGCGCAAAAGCAATTAAGCGGAAATCCGCGCCTGAAAATACGGACTAAAAACGGAAAATTGCCGTAAACGAAGAATAGCGGTGATTCGCCAAGCGGGTTAGCGGCGAACACCGCTTTCGGTACGCTTTCGTTTTCCGTTATTTCGGTCGGTCCGGTTAAGTTCGTGGCGTGTGCTTGTCTGCGCCGCGAAGCGGCGCTCTCGTATCAAGACAAGCACACGCCACGGTTGCAAATTGGGTATAAAGGGATATAAACGGATGATTTTTATGTTACAAACTGTCCACAAAAACCGTGGAGAAATTCGTCAACAAAATTATGTTTAACGTATACAATATTGTTGACAAGATAAAAGTTTTGTGATACAATATCAAATGTAATTAAATCGGAGGTGGAAGTTATGCTTACCGAGTTCGGCAAATGCTCATGTACGGTAAGGAAGCAAGCAACCGAAAACAAGAGATAGACCGC
>JAJWOJ010000028.1 GCA_021635425.1 Clostridiales bacterium
AGTGTATATTTGGTTGTTGTCGTACAACTTATCCACGGTCTGGGCGGATAGGGGAGCGAGCAGTTGCAATACGGTAGGCTGCGCAACGGTAAAATTGACGTAGCGAATGTTGTTGTCGTCGCATGCCAGACTGTGCACGTCCTTTGTAGTGCAGTAAAACATCGTACCGGGTGGACAAGCAAATGTTTCGCCGTTGAGGTGGTTGTGGATTGTGCCGCTCATAACAACGGAAAACTCCCAATAGTCCTCGTGGCTGTGCATAGCGCGGAAGTCGGCCTGGTTGATCCAGAACTGCGCCGTCACATTGCTTTTGTCGCGTAAAAGAACTTTTACGTTTTCTATAAAGTATTTTTTTATCATAGTTGCGTTGTCCTCTGTCACAGTTGCGTCCGTTCTGGTTCCGGACAAACCATGCGGCAATTCGGTTACATTACAATTATGCAGCCAAAAGCCCGAAAAGTCAACTGTTTTGAGTGGAAATGTTACAAAACAATATAAATATGCGACGAAACACTATTGAATTGCACAGCGGAAAATGGTATAATGTTTAAAAAAAGGAGCCGTGTACGCCGTAATTATGGCAGTCGGGTTTTATGACATATTTGAATATGAGATCTGAGATTTCACAAATCGACAATTTTCAATATATTGCCGCAAGCAAGGATTTTAACACTCGGCAAAAACATGTCAACGCGCCTTTGTTCCGCAAGCAGTTCCGGTGCGACGGTCTGCCGGAACAAGCCATATTGCGTGTTGCATGCGTAGGGTTGTATCTGCTGTACGTAAACGGTACGGAGATTACCAAGGGGTACCTTGCTCCGTACATAAGCAACTGCAACGACACGGTTTATTATGACGAATACGATATAACTCCATTATTGCTTGCCGATGCCGATAATGTGGTGTGCGTGATACTGGGCAACGGTTTTGCCAATGCTATCGATTTTGACATATGGCAGTTCGAGTCCTCGCCGTTCCGTCGCGCTCCGTGTTTTGCGCTTACGCTGACGTACAACGGCAAGCAGACGCTGCAAACCGATATATCGTTTGAATTATACGACTCGGCAATCATGTTTGATGACATACGCGCAGGCGAACGATACGACGCGCGTTTGCGTCGCACCGAGTTGTTTGCTCCGTCGAACAAGGCATTGCCGGGTTGCAAAAAACCTATTATCGTCGAAACTCCGCACGGTGAACTCCGCAAGTGCAATGTCGAGCCGATACGTGAACAACGACGGTTTTCGGCTCAAAGAGTAATCTCGTCGCGTGACGGCTACATCTACGACTTCGGCGAGAACAATGCCGGAGTGGTGTGCTTGCGCGTAAAGGGCGAGAGCGGACAAAAAATCACGTTTGACTTCGGCGAGGTGGTAATTGACGGCAAACTCAACAAAGATAACATTGTGTGTGATTTTGTTTGCGACGACTACAAATGGGATTATGTCCAACACGACGAATACATTTGTACCGACGGTTGGCAAACGTGGACTCCGTCTTTTACTTACCACGGATTCCGTTACGTTTATGTTACCGGTTTGACATCGGAACAAGCTACCATTGACGCACTGCAATGCGTCGTATTGCATAGCGATGTCAAGCAAAGGGGAAACTTCCGTTGCAGCAACCAAACGCTCAACCGTATATATGACATTACTTTACGTAGCGACTTGTCTAATTTATTTTATTTACCGACCGACTGCCCGCAAAGAGAAAAGAATGGTTGGACGGCAGACGCGGCACTGTCTGCCGAGCAGTTTTTGTATAACTTCGATTGCGGAAAAACGCTTGCAGAATGGCTTGTAAACGTTTGCAAGGCGCAACGATCCGACGGCATGATGCCGGGTATTATTCCTACTTGTGGTTGGGGATATCAGTGGGGCAACGGACCGGCATGGGACTGCGTAATTACGGAAATACCCTACCAACTGTGCCGTTTTTACGGTGATACGTCGGTTATTGAGAATGCTTTGCCGACAATATTGCGGTATTTCGATTTTATATCTACCGTTATAAACGCCGACGGACTTGTCGATTTCGGTTTGGGCGATTGGTGCGAAGCGGAGGCCGAGCAATGTCATGATTATTCCACGCCGGTGCAGTATACAAACGCGCTTACGTTGCTCGACATGGCAAACAAAACACTGCGTATGCTTGACGTTTTGCAAGGCGACTACATAACGCAAAGGGCAAAGATGGAGGAGGAGAAACAGCGTTTTACGCAATCCTTCCGCAATAACTACGTCAAGGCGGGTCGAATTACGGTGCAAACGCAAACGGCGCTTGCCATGGCAATTACAAGCGGCGTGTTGACCGCAGATGAAAAGAAGCAGGCGCATATCGACCTGGCAGGGTTGTTAAAAGCGCGTAACTATCGTTTTCGTGTAGGCGTCATCGGTGCAAAACACCTGTTCGACGCGTTGACAATGTTCGGAGATACCGACGTAGCGATTAGAACAATTGTCGGTCCCGATTATCCATCATATGGATATATGCTTGCCAACGGCGCAACCACGCTGTGGGAATCGTTCTACAAATTGCGCGCAGACGGTGCGATGTGGCGTAGTAACGGGCAAAAGGTCGATTCGCTTAACCATCACTTTTGGGGCAGTGTGGTAAGTTGGTTTTACCGAGTTGTCGGCGGACTTGATGTCCGTTCGGTAAACGAAGTGCTCGTTACCGTACCCCAAACGCAACTCGTAACCAATGCCGAGATATCTTATACTTGCGGAGACAAACACATAACCGTCGTTTGGCAACGCAACGAAGCAAAAGGCACGCTGACGATACACAACGTCGGCTTTGTCGGAAAAATAAGGGTACCTGAGGGAGAAATCCCTTTACAACAAGGCGACAACGAAGTTGCCTTCCAAACAAATAAAAATCAGGAGTGAATATTATGAAAAAAGTCAGAATTTTTTCGTTAGCAATGGTCTTACTGCTGGCATTTGCCACATTTGCTGCATGCGGACCGGTTGTCGATCCCGATAACGGGCAAGAAGTCGACGAAACAAAAACCCAACTGTATGTGTACGTGGCTCAATGGGGCTTCGGCACCGAGTGGTTTAAGCAGGCCAAAACCGAATACGAGGAACTCAACAAGGATCGCGAATTCGAAAAAGGCAAAAAAGGTATACAAATCATACCGCAATATCGGCAGAGCAACCTGTCGGTTTCGGAAATCCGCGGAGATAAAATCAACGAAGTGTTTTTCCTCGAAGCCGTTCCGTATTACAGCTACTATACAGAAAAATTGTTTACCGATATCACAAGTTATATCATGGGCGAGAATCCGTACGAAACAGGCGCGTCCATCGAAAGCAAGATGACCGCTCAACAAAAAGACGGCTTGAAGATTGACGGCAAATACTATGCCGTGCCGGGTTATTCGGGAAGCTACGGTCTTATCTATAATGCCGAGTTGTTTGACCAATACCAATGGTATTTCAATGCCGCAGGAGAAATGATTTGCGAACAACGCGTCACAGACAAAGTCAAAGGAGCAGGACCCAACGGCAATATTGGAGACTACGATGACGGTTTGCCGCAAACTTATAAACAATTCTTTAAGTTGTGCGATAAGATCGCCGCATATCAGGACTTTACGCCTGTCAGTTGGCCGGGTACTTATGCCGCGCAACATCTGGAAGGGTTGCTCGAAACGCTTGTTGCCGATTACGAGGGCGCGGAGAATATCTCTCGTCGTATCAATTTTAGCGGTAGCGAGAATCTTGCCTCGTTTGACGCCGACGGCAAAGTCGGTATCGATGACGACGGAAAAGTCGTACTTGATTCTACGGCAACGACTATAAGTGCCGACAATGGTTACGATGTGTTCCGTCAGGCAGGTATTTACTACGGTCTGAGTTTTATCGAAAAGTTGATAAAGACAAGCAAGTATTATAACGAAAAAACGGCTTTCGGTACTTACAGCCAACGCGATGCGCAGGATGACTTTATCTATGCAGGCAAGGACGGCAAGGGCAGAATGATTCCTGCAATGATTGTAGACGGAGACTGGTGGCAAAGTGAAGCAAGCGACACGTTTGAAGATACCAAGAAGTACGGCACTAAGTACGAGCGCAATTTCAAGTACATGCCGCTGCCAAAGGCAACGGCGGAACGAATCGGCGAAAACGCCTGCAATATCGACTTTGATTTCGCTTACTCATTTGTCAGCGCAAACACCGTGAAAGACAAGGTATCGATTGCGGCGGACTTTATCCAGTTTTTGCATACCAACGAACAAATGGTGAAATTTACTAAAATTACGAATACGATCAAGGCGCTCAACTACACAATGAGTAACGACGATCTGGCAGAACTTACGCCGTATGGTAAATCGCTGTTCCAATACAAAAAGAGCGGAAAATCAGACACGATAATTCTTACGGGTTCCAATGCTAAATTCCTGAGTTATTTCGGTAAAATCAAGAAGCCTTATTCGGCGTCTTACACCGTCAACAATAAAACGCTGACATACTCTCCGGTTCAAGCCTTCCACGAGATACCCGACAATGCCAACGCAAAGAATTATTTCGAAAATATGTATGCCGAGTGGAAAAAAATCTGGAAATAACAATTCGTACAGGCGAAGGATAAAACTATGCCAAACAAATCAAAAAGCAAAATAGGGCAAACGGGTAATAAATGGGTATACGCATTGCTAATGGCGTTTCCCCTATCGCACTTTTGTGTGTTCTACGTGTATGTCAACGCAAATTTCATTGCAATGGCGTTTCAAAACGTTGACCCCGTAACAGGCGAAAGAGTATTGGTGTTTTCCAATTTTGCCGAGCAGTTTAAGTTTCTTGCCACGGGACCTGCGTTAAATATGTTGCGCGTGTCGTTGTTGGGCTACGTAGTCCACTTGGTGGTTGGATTGACCACGGGGGTATTGTTTGCATACTACGTGTACAAAAAGCGCGTAATGTCAAGCACGTTCCGCGTGCTGATGTTTTTGCCGTCCATCATACCGGCTATTGTTTTTGTAACAATCTACCGCTATTTTACCGACAACGCTTTTCCCGAGATAATTGCCGGGTTGTTTCATCTGAAGGATGTTCCGCAAGGTTTGTTTTCAAACAAGGAGACCAGGCTTGTCGTCATTTTATTCTACGACATATTCGTAGCTTTCGGTACGTCGGTACTTGTGTATACTAACAAAATGGACTCCATCGAACCGTCGCTGACAGAAGCGGCAAGAATCGATGGCGCAACGCCGTTTAAGGAGTTCTGGTATGTCGTATTACCGATGACGTTTTCTACGATCAGCGTATTTTTGGTCACGGGTGTGGCAAGCATATTTATGAACCAGATGTTCCTGTTTTCATTCTATGGTTGGGCGCCCCCTGCGGATCTTGACACCTTCGGGTATTATTTCTTTCGTAAAACAAGCGAGGCAACGACCTACAACGATAAACAGGCATTGTGCGCTCTGTCGGCGTTGGGCCTTATTTTCAGTGCGATGGCAATACCTCTTACTTTTGGTGTAAGGTATTTGCTCAACAGATACGGACCTAAGGAGGACTGACAATGACAAAAAAAACCTGTGCAAAACGCGCTAAAACAAGTCCGTTCTTCGTGGCGCTGTTTGTTTTGTTGGCAATTTACTCGCTAATGCTTGTCGGTTTGCTCGTTTGGGCAATGATTTCATCATTAAAAGCGCCGCGCGACTTTCAGACCAACCCCGTGGGACTACCCGAAAAAATAGTCAATAACTTTGCTGCGGCAATCAAACTGTACAAGATACAGGTCGGCGGCATCAAGGGGCAACCGCTGTACGCTATGTTTCCGCAGATGCTGTACAACTCTGTCATGTATTCGGTAGGGTGTGCGCTCATTAACACGGCGGTAACATGCATAACGGCGTACTGTTGCGCTCGCTACAAGTATAACTTGTCCAGGATTGTGTATGTGGTGGTGCTTGTCACAATGACAATACCGATTGTTGGCTCGCTCCCTTCGCAGATACAGGTTGCTCAGGGTTTGCATATTTATAACACGATTTGGGGTATGTGGTTGCAAAGCGCGTCTTTTCTGGGGCTGTATTTTCTTGTGTTTTACGAGACGTTTGCTTCTTTGCCGAACTCTTTCTTCGAGGCGGCAAGACTCGACGGAGCAGGGGATTTGTCTCTATTGTTCCGTATAGCGTTGCCCCTTGCAGGAAACGTGTTTTTGACAATATTCCTGCTTAACTTCATCACTTACTGGAACGACTATCAAACGCCGTTGCTGTTCTTGAAGCCTATGCCGGTACTGTCGTACGGTTTGTATCTCATTACGCAGTCCAATGCCTATGTGCCGATGATTATGTCTGCGGCAACAGTGGTGTTGGTGCCTGTCATTGTAATCTTTATATTTGCCAACAAAAAGTTGATGGGGAATCTGACCGTCGGAGGAGTAAAGGGCTGATATCGACAACATGGCAAATGTTCGCAACGGAGATTTACTCCGCAGGCGACTTCGGCTACGACAAAATGTAGCAATTTATTCGGAGGGAATATGAAATTTACTACAACGAAAGCCAAGACAATCGTAATTGTGCTTGTGTCGCTGTTGCTGTTTTGCACCATAGCTGCGGTACTGCCCGTTATTGCAGACGCGGGTACTCCCAAGTACATTTGGACGGGCGAAACGGTTGCTGACAAGTATTCGTACGGACAAACGTTTTCCGTACCCGAAAGACGACTTGACGGCGTACAAACCGACGTGTCCCACACATTAGTGTTTCCCGATGGCACTTCGTCCTATGCCGACGAAGTTATGTTAAAACTCAGCGGCAAGTACAAACTTACCTACACGGCAAGCGTAGGCGGCAAGGTTTACAGTGAAACGCACGATTTTTCCGTCAATCATGTAACCTATTCGGTTAAAGACAAAAACTCTTCCGCTGTATATAAAACGCCGGACAATGTACGAGACAAGAACATTAAGGGTGTGGTGGTTTCGCTTGCGCAAAAGGATGAATTTGTGGTCAATCAAGCCATTTCCGTGAGTAACTTTACCGCCGACAATTACTTTGTAGAAGGCTTTGTAATCAACCAAACGGTGGGTATGGGCGCCTTTACGCGATTTATTGTTACATTGACCGACTTCGAAAACCCCGATGTGTACATTAAGATTGTCGTTAACGAGCGTACTTCTCAAGACGAGAAGGGCGTTGCCTTTGCTGCAGCTTGCGGTAACGGGCAAAAACCCGTAGGTTTGGAAAATTATGTTCCGGGTACGATGGATAACATTACCACCGTACACAAAAACGATGGGTTTGGGCAGTGGATCAACATGCCGTTACGCGGACAGAATACAATTGTCGGTTCGGGGAGGTATACCTACGATATTTATAACGACGACTACCCGTTCCGTTTCAGTTATGATCCGACAACGCAACAGATTTGGCATGCAACCAACTTCAATGCTCCCGCCGACAAAAACTACAGCGATCCCAACCCGCATAAGGACAAAGTTCGTATAGAAAGTACGAATTTTAAAAAGATTGTTACCGACCTTGACGACTCTCGTTATTACGAGTCGCTGTGGAGCGGATTCAAGAGCGGTTATGTCAAGTTGTCGATTACTGCGGAAAACTATACATCCACCCATGCACAATTTTGCATTACCAAGGTTGCCGGTGTGGATTTGTCAAACGACGGATTTGAAGTGACGGAACAACCGACGATCACCGTCGATACCGATTATGATGTGATGCCCGAAGCTGTTGTAGGGAAGAGTTATCCCGTACCGACTGCCACGGCGCACGACCTTTACAGCGACGATGTTGAAGTGAACGTTAACGTATGGTACAACTATGCAAGCAACGATAGGATATCAGTCAGTTTTGTTGACGGCAAATTTATCGCTAAGTATGCGGGTTACTATGCGATCGTCTACACGGCAACCAATCGTAGCGGTATTACGGCGCAAAAAGTGCTGTGGGTACATGCCAAGACCGAGCCGAACCCGATAACAATCGATTTGTCGCCCGACAGAATAACTTCGTGCAAGGCGGGCGAATTTATGCAATATGCCGCGGCTACGATAAGCGGCGGCAACGGTAACGTGAGTTTGTCGGTATACGCCAAGAACGGTGACACGGTATTGCGGACCGACGGAGGTTTTCGTCCCGAAAAAACAGGTACATGGCAAATTGTGTACACGGCTGTCGACTACGTCGGCAACAGCAAAATCGTCGGTTACGATGTTACGGTAACGGCAAACGAGCTTCCGGTTTTAGTGGACAATATTACATTGCCACAGATGTTTATTTCCGAAGCGTCTTTCATTTTGCCTCAAGCGTACGCCAATAAATACGATCAGGACGGGGTGCACAAACTTCTTTGCGCCGTGCGTGTGGAGTATGACGGTAAGACGGAAACATACGACAGCGGCGAAAGTTTCATACCGATGGGCGCAACCAACGGCGGAACAATCAAGGTGACATACCTCTGCGAAGGAATCGAATTGTTCAGTAAACAGGTACCGTGCGTTGTAATATACGAGAAAGGCTATCTTAAATATGAAAACTACTTTGTGGCGACGAACGCCACGGGAGATAAGTCCTCTGATAACGGTTATGTTTTGACGGCTGCAACCGATGGTGTAATGAGCGCAACCTACGCAAACGCCATTGTCGCCGAGCAGTCAAACTTCGTGTTCCGTTGCTTTGGCGGCAGTAACTATACGCAAGCGGTGGTAACCATTACCGATGCGGCAAACGCCGATAATGCCGTGCAGGCGGTGTTCAGACAAGTGGACGGTAAAGTATGGTTTTTTGTGGGCGGTAAGTCCTACCGCACCGATTACAGTTTTGACGGTAAATCGTTTGATATTTCTCTCGGTTTCGAGAACGGCGCGTTTGTCTACGACGGTGCGGCGTTTGCACCCGTCGAGACGGTAATCGGAGATAAGTTTACCGGGTTCGACTCGGATAAGGTGTATTTATCTTTTGAACTGACAGATGCCAAGGAGGGTGATAAATTCTCCGTCATGTCGATTCGTAAATATAAGTTTGAAGGGCAGGACGAGGATCTTGTTCGCCCGTATATAGTTATAAACGGCGAAGTTGCCTCTATCGGCAAGCTGGGCGATGTTATTCACATGCCGTCGATAAGCGTCGGCGATGTGATTTGTCCTAATGTCAGTGTACTTATGCAAGTGTTTGCTCCGGACGGGACTTTTGTCAAGGATGTCAACGGTGTTGAACTGAACGGTTGCGACGCAGGCGTTGAGTATGACTTTATTGTGAAACAGTCGGGCGCTTACAAGGTACAATACATCGTCAAAGAGGCTGAATTGTTTCTATACGTTGAGCCGTTTGACAACGAATGGTCGTACGAAATTGCCGTGTACGACTCTGTCGAGCCGACAATTACCGTTATTTCTTCCGTGCCTGCTACCGTCAAATCCGGAGAAAAGGTGCTTGTACCGAAATTTACCGTGACCGACGACTTTACGGCAACCGATGATCTGGTGGTATTCGTATATCTTACAACCCCCACCGGACAAAAACAACTTGTCAATAAAGAAGCCGTGGCGTGTAGTCAAAAGGGCATTTACAGTTTTACAATTACAGCAATTGACGAGGCCGGCAACATCGGAACGAAAATAATTTATTTCAGGGTGGTGTAACGCATGAAAAAAAGATTATTGCAAGCAATTGCTTTTGTATGTGTGACGGTTACGTCGTTTTTACAGTGCTCATGCGGCAAAAAAAACGATTCGGGCAATAACCTCGACGCCGAAAATATACGTGCCGAACATAAGGTAACCAACAGCTTGCACAAGGGTGTTGAAAACATTCCCGACACAGGTAAGCCGTTTATTGTGGACGGCGCGTCGGAGTATAAGATTGTGGCAAGCAATTACGGCAGCCATAAAAATGCCGTTGCCAAAGCTGCGGGATTCATTTCTTCTCACATTAACAGCGCAACAGGCGTTGCGTTGGAAGTAATTGACGGCGACAGTGATATTGAATGGAGTAGCTCCGCTAAATTGATTGTTGTAGGCAGCGAAAAACTGCAACAAGCGGCAGGCTTTCGCAAAACGGCCGATGATATCGGGTTGGCAGGGTATCAAATACAAACGGTCGGCAACAGCGTGTTTGTCTGGGCTGACGGCGACAACGGTTACAATCTTGCCGCTCTTGCGTTGTTACGCGTATTGGTTGGTTACGACTGTCTGGATCTTGACACTTATATCTACACCAAAGATGGCTCTTACCTGCCTGAGATGGATATCGTCGAACGTCCGGACTTCGACTATCGCGTAGACCAGACGTTATACACAGTGGCTGCGCCCAGAGCCTACTCTATGGGGTTCAATCAGGGTGAACCGTATATGACTGACGACCCGTGTCATACCACGTTTTACTTCTTGCCGCCCAAAGTTTACGAAAACGAAAACAAGGATTGGTTCAGTAATCAGCGGTGCAACTTCGTGGACGACCAGGATAATTACCTTGTGCATGCCGCGCAACTGTGTTACACGGCGCACGGCAAACCCGAGGAACTCAAAAAGATGCAGGAGTTGATCGCCGATCAGATAATGTATCTTACTCTCGAAAAGTATCCCGACAGAAACCTTGTTACCGTCGGACAACAGGACGAAGATGTCGTGTGTAATTGCGACAGTTGCATGGCTGTTGTGGATAAGTATGGATCAATTGCCGCGGCTATAATTCCGTTTATCAACGGCATCGATGACATTGTTCAGTCAAGATTGAAAGCGTATGCCGAAGAACACAACCAACCTGTTAAGGAAACAAACATTTTGTTTCTTTCTTATCAATCCACGAGATTTGCGCCAAAGTTCGACGACAGTCTTAAATTTAACGACCACGTAGGCGTGCTGATTTGCAGTAGTAAAACACGCTACTCCTACACATTTTGGGATGATATCAACGTTGTCGATAAGGAACAAACGGAAAATTGGCAACCCTTCGGGAATGTGTACTATTTCTATTACGAAATCAACAGTAACAACTACTTTGTGCCGTGCAATACTTTCCGTGCCTGCGTGGAGAACTATCGATTTGCCAAGATTAACAACGGCAGATTAATGACAAGTATGGGTAACTGGAAAACGCCGTATACCTCAAGTTTTACGGCATTCAAGAGTTACTTGAACAGCAGACTGTGGTTCAACGTTAACTACGATTATGTAGACCTTGAAAAGACTTTTTTTGACAATTATTACGGCGACGGCGGCGTATACATGAAGAAATTTTTCGACGAAATGACGTCATACATGGACTACATGCGTGACAGCGGCAACGCCGACTTCAACGGCGTCGTAGTCAACGAGTTTACATACACTGCAAAGTACTGGCCGATAAAAATGCTTCAACGTTGGAATAACTACTGCGATCTGGCGCTTAAAAAAATCGAAAAGACCAAGGCTCTTAACGACGGTACCTATGAAGCATTGCACGATCGCATATTGCTGGAAACGCTTTTTCCTCGGTATATCATTTGCAAGTATCATGCGGCGAAGTTCTCCGAGACGGAAATTGCATCTATGCGCAAGGCGTTCTATGAAGATACGCAGTATTTTAATCTGACGCATGAAAGCCAATACGAAACCTTCGAATCGTTGTGGAAAGTATGGGGGGTAAAATGAAAAATAATTTACGTAAATATGCGCTGGCGGCATTGTTTGTGTGCCTGATTTGCTCGCTTGCTTTTGTCGCTTGCAAGAAAAATCCGGACTCGTCGACCGATAATCCGAGCAATCCGCCGATTGAAGAAGTAAAGGTGGAGCTCAGCGACAGCGTATTGACGATGGACATCAACGATACGGCAACGCTGACGGTGAGAGAGGGCGGCAGTGAAAATCTGAAGTGGAAAAGCAGTAATACCGCTGTAGCAACGGTTGACGATAACGGCACGGTCGCAGCAATCGCCGAAGGCACTGCCGAGATCGAAGTGACCACGGCAAACGGCAAGGCAACCTGCACAGTATTGGTTGTAAACAGTTACGTTGCGCCGGTGCTTACCGTCAGTACAGACGAGATAACTTTAACCATCGGCGACGACTATTTGTTGCTTCCAAAACTTATCTACAAGGGGCATGACTGTACAGCCGAAGCGCAATTCGGTTGTACCGTTGCCGACGGCGAAAAAGACAGTATCGTAACGGTTGTAAAAAATGCCGACGGTTTTCTGTTTACGGCGCAGACATATGGCGCGACGAAGTACGTTGTACACGTTGAGTATGCGGGCGTAGCGTTGAGTGCAGTCGTAAACGTGTCGGTGATTGATGCCGGTATAGTGTTTGACGTAGTGAATATTGCGCCGACGACCGATGGTTATTGTGCGCAACTCAGTACTTACGCAATCGGCGATTACGTGACGGCAATTACTCCCGTGGTAAATGTGATTGAAAAAGGACAAACGACAAGCAATGCGGAAAAAGCAAACACGACGGATAATGAA